>JALUDS010000086.1:0-8843 GCA_027043945.1 Acidilobaceae archaeon | reverse complement strand
GACGTTAAGGCGTGTACAGTCATCTTCACAGATGTAGACGTGAGGGATGAGGAGACCTATACTAGGTTTAAGAGGAGAATGGGGTGAAAAATTAGATGTAGATTCCCCCGCGCTTCTTCATGATCTCGATAGTTCTCTTCAGGGCGTCTCTGGAGACCTTCTCCTCTACCTCTATGCGCTCCCCGGCTACGATATACACTCCGGGCTCTAGCACCTCGGGGAGCTCTCTCCAGTCCCTAGCTTCTACGATCCTTATTTTCTCCATTGCCATTTTACAAGAACACCCTGACGATTTCTATGTATGTTTCTCATACTATTCGAGTTGTTGTCTAGAATTTAAATAAATGGCCCTCTAGGGCCCTTTGTAGGCGAGTAGACCGCCTAAGGGGTAGAATTTTCATATGCAGAAACGTCAGGACCATGAGCTTGAATCAGTGGTAATAAGGATTACTACTCGGGATTGTATATGTATTCTAGGGGTGAATTGAAAGGCGACCTGTCAATGATAGTAAAGAAGAGCGAGAGGGACCTAGGAGACCCCTACAAGGTGGCTCGATATCGGCCTAGATCTCTCTATCAAGCGGGCTCCACGCTCATCTACCACTATCTCCCACTTGTAGATCCATCTATCATAGGAGATCCGGGCCTCGAGGAAGTGGGGTAGATCCTTAGCCTTCGTTTCAAATTTCAAGAATAGGGCTGGGTGGCTCGGTCTCTTCGATACCCTGATAGGAATGGTAGCTTCCCTATAGCTATGGTTTCTTAGAGCCGTCTCTAGCAGCTCCGCTATCCTTTCCCAGTTCCCGAGTACCTCGCTTATGAGTCTTAGGGCATCTTCTCTATCCGCCTCTATCCGGACTTCCACTTTCTTCCCCGATTTCAGAGCCCTAGCTATTCTCCGGAGCTCTCTCTTAGCGCCTTCTATCGCTGCTTGGTAGATGTTCACCGATACCCCCTCTATCTAGCATATGCAGCGATTCAGACCTAATATTTCTATTCCTGACAAGTAGAAATCAGGGAAAGAATAGGTATAGAATAGATAGGTATTAGGTAGAGATTATAACCCTCAAAGATTAAACTAGAAGCGGGGATCCCCAATTGGCAATTATCAGGCTGCAGAGGAAGGATACCAAAACGATTAAGGGAAAATATTATAGCTATTTTGTAACAATTCCCAAGGAATACGTGGAAATCCTAGGATGGGAGAAAGGGGATAGGATAGCTATAGAACTCAGACAGGTAGAGGGGAGAAGAGGTCTCTTCCTCTACAAGATCCACAAGGAAGAGTAAGCAGGGAGCAGCTGCTCCTTCAATCTCTCAGGGCGACTCCCTGATTAGGGCCTTAGATCTAAGGGGAAACCCGCTTTTAAACCCCCTATAAAAGAGTTTCCATGTCTCTAGAAGGGCTCTGCTAAATCGTGAACGACCATTGAGAGGGATCTAGTATTGTATGTATGTTAGTATGTTAAGCCGATAGGTGCCTGGGAATCCCCATAGATCTAAGGGGAAACCCGCTTCTTCTCCTCAATAGCCCGGGCTATCTCACTCCTAAGCTCCCTGAGGACTAAGACTAGCTCCTCGAGAGTCTCCTTCTTCTTGGCCTCTAGCTCCTCTCGGGTCAGGCTCACGTTAGAGACCCCTCTTCTATCATTAATTACAAGGGGTAATAGGCTACTAGGCTTCATCTTCTCTCCTAGCCTCTTCCTCTATCCTAGCTAGGTCCTCGAGGCTATCCGCTAGGACTCTTAGCCTAGCTGCTATCTTCCTCATTATCTCGGGCCTAAGCTCAAAGCTGGGGCTCTCGAGGTATTGTATCAGGGCGTCCAGGTAGTCTAGGACTCTCTCGGGGTCGTGGGCCCCCCTCAGTATCAGGCCGATATTCTGGTGCGTGGTGGAAGCGTGGATGTAAGCTGTCTCAGGGCCTAGATAGCACTTCTTCACCTTCTTCCTGATCTTACCGCTAGGCGTCTTCTCATACCCTAGATAATGGACTGCGTAGACGTAGACCCTGTTACCCTGTCTAACCCTCTCATACCAATCAATAGGCAGCCCACACCGGGGACAGATCGGCTTATCCTTCGGGTCCTTCCTCTTACGGGGCACCTACCCCACCGTTTTCCCCATAGAACTAAGGGCCTAATAAAGATTTCCCCATAGAACTAAGGGGAAACGAGAGAGCAGGCCCACCCAAGACCCCACGCCCACCTATGCATTTCAGTCTTTCATCTTATAATTATATCATATAGTACTGAGAAATATATATATAAAGAACAGTATTCTATTCATATTCTTGTTTATTTATTTATTACTACCGTTACTACCGTTACTACCCCAAAGATTACTACCGTTACTACCAAAACTACCGGGATCTGTAAGTTGAGAAAATTTGTTACAAACCCTTTTGTAGGCCGTAGTAACGGTAGTAATCTTTTTTACATGGAAGAAGGCTTCTTTGATTATATATCGTTTCTGGGTTTGTAATGATAAAGAGGGTGTCAAAGCGGATTACTACAGTTACTACAACGGGATTACTACGGATTACTACCATTACTACATTAAAAAATAATATGGAAAATGTGCTACTTCTCTTCGTTTGAGAAATAATCAGTCAGCAGGGCGTTAAGCTCTGAGAATGGAAGGATTATGACCTTCTGGTTTTCAAATGCGATTTTCCTGGGCTCTAACCGTCCACCTAGGGCGTTTGATAGATCGGCTTGGCTAATCAAGAGGTTGTACTCTTTGCGTAGTGCTTCGACCGCCTTTGGTGCTATTATCCATACTACTTTTTCGCCTTTCTTTGACTTCTTTACCTTAACGTAATCCACTAGTCCCCTTTCGATAGCCATAATTACATAGTCGTATAATGAAGGCTTCTCGCCCTCGGGTAGGCCTAGTTCTATTTGGCTCTCTATTTCGTGTTTTATTTTATCGGGGGCTTTCCTGAATTCTTCTAGGGCGTGTTTTACCAGGACTGATACAAAGGCTATTGTTGGGTTAGTGTATTCTTCTATGAGCTCGGTAGAGGGGTCTAGCTTTTCTTCGGGTAGGACTTTGTCTAGCCAATCGGGGGCTTTCCCCATTACTTTAGTATAGAGTAGTTTTAGCAGCTCTTTCCCTACCTCAGGCATTGGCTTCCGCATTAGCTCTAATATTTCGTCTTTCATTTCTTCCGAGGTTACTAGGTCTCTTAGGTAGGCTCCTAGGTGGTATATGCTCCCATCATTGTATAGGCCTAGGATTAGGTCTCTACCCCCCTTCTTTATTCTATCCGAGTTTTCCGTTTTGACTAACAGTATACGCTTAAGGTTTGCTAGGTGTGGGTCTCCTATTGCTACCTGCGTATTGTATGTTATGATTGGTGTGGCTAGGGCTTTCCTCGGTTTTCTATCGGATTCTAAGAATCTCGAGGCTGTGGTTTGAGGGGCTCCTTTAAACCACGCTATTACTGAGGCGTCCTTGAGCAGGAAATCAGAGGGGACATCATCAATGATAAAGGGGCCTGTGTGCCGGCTTGTACCGTTAGCTAATTGTGGATAGGTTATAGAGCCTTCTCTAAACACGGCTTCATGATCATATCTTATTCCTATTAATCCAGGGCCTAACCACGCTATTGTTGTCTTATACGTATCCCTTTGCCCTGCGAATATTAGGCTCTGCTGCAGCTGTCCCAGCTGTTTCCGTATAACGCCAAAAGGTGTTGCAAAGACTAAGGCCATCATTGTTATTTGTGGGGGCTCTTCATTAGCGTATTCTCTTATGAATTTGTCAATTGTCTCTAGGGCGTGTTTTACTTTATTCATATCGGGGGTCTCGGGTAGCTGCGGTTTTACAAGGGGATGGGCTCCCTTATTCCATATTAACTTGTAAAATAGTTTGCCTTCTTCTTCTTCCTCTATGAGATAGTATCCTGGGGCTTCTTCAACATACTCGACCTTTGCTAGACCTTGGTCTAGGTAGTAGTTTAGAACCCTGATTAGAACGTCTTCGGCCTCTCTCTTGCTTAGTATAGCGGAGTATTCTTCCTTTAGTCTTCTGTATAGCTCTTTTTGCTCATGGGGCCCTACCCAGAAGTATGAACCCGGCTTCTTGAAATATACTCTCCACTTTATCGTCTTTTCCGCTGGGTCTATGTATGCTTCAACCTCGAGGGGCTCCGCTTCTATTAGAGGATCGGAGATTTTGTAATCGCCCTGAGGGGTCTTTTTGACAACCATTATTCCCTTTTCAGTTATAGCTATCCACTTAGTGTATTCTATCCCGTCTTTCGTTAGCACCCGCTCTTTGGGTATCAGGCGTGGGGGCTTGGTTAGGTTAAGGTAATTCATTAATTTGATTGGGAGCTCTTCTAAGTCTGTTAAACCCTCTTTTCGAAGTTCTTTGTATAGTGCTCCCAGGAGCTTGGAGATAATGCTAATGGCTTCATTTACAGCGTCTTTATGCTGTTGTGGATTTATTTTTAAAACGCCTTCAAAGAATAACTCGAGCATAAACCGCCTTAGGTCTGTCCGGCTCCCCCTATAGTCCACGTAAATGTGGGTGTATTCGTCTTCGATTGTAAATAGTACTTCGCCCGTCCCCGTCTTTACCACAAAACCGTTTAGTGTGTCTATGATCTCCTTTGTTTCCTTGTATTTAAATCGGAGATTATCTTTCAATAGTAAGGGTGCTAATTCAAGAACATCAATGAAATAGACTTCCTCGAAATTGAGTAGTTTCTTCTTTACTTCTTCGAGTTTTTCCTCAAGGACTGTTTTAGGTTTGAGATCTCCTTCAAATGGCATGATTTCAGTCATTGGCTTCCACCCCCGAGGCTGCTAGAAGCTCTATGTAGGCGTGGATCTCTTCCCGAGTGAGCTCTTGGATCGGCTTCTCCCTGAATCCTTCTAGATCTACTAGGATCTTGGCTTCAGTATTACACTCGGTGCTCTCTGGTCTCTCTGCTGCTATCTCCGCCTCTGTGCCTTCGATCAGACTGTCTACCACTTCATCTATCGCTTTAGGTAGAGAATAGGTAGAGATCAGATTACTAATCCTATATTTACCCTCGGCCTCTAAACTACTACATGACCCCCTACACACTCTTTACCACCCCCCTTTAAGCTTACTTAGACTTCTTAGTGGGCCTCTTCTTGTGCTTGTGAGCCCCGGGCTTGGTTGATTTCGGCCTCTTAGGGCTGTATCGCTTCCTCTTCCTAGTTGATCCCAATCTCTATCCCCTGGGACTCCTCTTCCTCTTCTCCAATTGGCTTCCTGAGCATCCTCGAGGAGATCTCTAGAGCTGTTTCTAGGGCTTCTTCCCAGTCTATCTCGAACCACTCCTTTAGCGTGAATGCTATCAAGTGTGGGTTCCTGAAAGCTTCTATCAGTATAGCCGATGCTAGGTCGCTTTTCATGTAGCCATACTCTTCCGAGAGCATATCTAGAAGCTCTGCGACCTCTCTCCACACCCTTACGGGCTTGGTGTATCCCACCTTTTACCCCCTCTATCGTGTTACAGTATCGTAGGTAACACCATATAAGGGTCCCTGTGTACTTTCTTGTTCTGGAGCTGAATACGACTACCAATAAGCGGTAATACCATTCTCTCGAGAGGTCCCATAGGAAATGAGGGTTTATCCGGGCTTGTGGAAATTGGAGCCCGACCCCGAAGACTACCGGCCACCTATACCGGTGCTCTCCGAGTAGAACGGGCCCTGTGTGGCCCCTTTTTCCCACAAAAACTTCCTCGAGGCCCCGGTATTACCTGTGGCCAGTATTGGATGAAGATGAAAGCCAACTACACACGTATAATATATGGGGATTCTAGGTCATTATAGAACTATTCTATATTATCATTTATTGGATGAAAACCCCTAATCTGGGTGAAAATCGGCTTTACACGCATACTTTCTCTCGGACTCCCCCTTTCTGTTGGGTGAAAGCCTGGGTTTCTCCCTTAGATCTAAGGGGAAAACGGGGGCTTGAGCCGAATCGGGAGACCGAGCCGGCTCTTCCGCGTTATATCATAAATTATTATAATAGTAGGCCTACTAGGAGCCCTGCTTAGCTTCTAGGAGTTTCTTTAGCTTCTTGTGGACTGTGGACTTGGGTATCCCCAGCTCTTGGGCTATCTTCCTTATACTATAGCCCTGTCTCCTGAGGACTAGGATCCTCATATCTAGGAGCTCTGGGTCTTCTTCTAGGTCATTGGGCTTTAGGGAGATCTCTGATTCTCTCTCCCTCGAGCTCCCCTCAGGCTGCTTTGCTAGGGAGCCTACTAGGTCGCTTAGTATTGACACCCTCGAGGATACCCCACTTAGCTTATTCTCTAGCTCTCCCAGCTTCTCCTCTAGGAGCTTGAGCCTCGAGTCCCTCTCCTCGAGTATAGCCCTGAGGCCTTTATTCGCTTCCTCAAGCCTTCTAGTCTTCTCCTCGAGTATCTCCCTAAGGGCCCTATTCTCGGATTCTAGAGAGGACACCCTAGCCTCGAGGGTGGACACTCTACGGTAAGCGTATAGCGTGGACACCCCTATCCCGAGGGACACTCCCCCCAATAGTGCTAGGAGCCCCACTATCACGGTCTCAAGCATCGTCCACGCCTCGGGGACGCGTGGACACCCTTATGGACAGTCCCCAGAGTGTCCACCCTGTCCACGCTAGGATTGGACAACCTATCTCCTTAGAGGCCCCAGCCCAGTAATATCCCCCATAGATCTATGGCCCTAATCCTAGATTCGGAAGGAGTATGAAATGTGAACACCATATACACAGTTAATTAATTGAGATATTCTCTCCTCGGAAGAATACCCCCCCCCCGGGTACCCTACACACCATTAGGGGACCTATACCCCTCTCAAGGAAAACTTAACCACTTATTTTAAATCAAAGATGGCTTCTTTCATGTAAAATGTAGTTTCAATCTCCTTGAGAGGAGTAAGGAACGATCGTTCCATAAACCCCTAGACTAGGAGAAGTCCTGTTCCAGCCAATACCTAGACGTATCGAAACCTGTTCCATAACCCCCCAGGGGACCCTTGCATACTCGAGAGCTAGAATACTCCTAGAGAGATAGCGTTCCATTGTTCCATTGTTCCTAGGCTGTGAGACTGAGACCTTGAGACTGTACATGTACAATATAGATCAATGATAAGTGTTATAGAAGTCTGCTTCTAATCAATCATTTCTTTCCGGTCCCTGATACTCTCCCTCTCCCCTTTCCCTCGCAGTGAGACCACAACTCATCGACTAGGGCTCTGATATGAGGTAAGCTCTCCTCTTCCTCTAACCATTTGAGACGGTTAAGGATTCTGTAATAGGTAGCTTTGCTTACACACTTTCCTATGATTTTACCCCGAGCATCTCTCAAAATCTTATAAATAATATAGTAGAGAGTATAGTTCACCGTAAAATCTAGCCCCGCTCTAAACCCCGCATTGATTAGAATCTCTTCTTTATCGCACTCCTCACTAGAGCACTCTTCAGAGAGCTCCTTTAGCCTATCTGCTAGCAAATCATAGACTAGAATATCCCCGTCCTTCGGAATACGCTTAGCTTTCTCCACGCAAGAGCATAGATCACTACATTGGAATGGGTTCTTCTCGGGCTCCTTCTTCAACGCGCTCACCTAAGGCATACAGGCCTCACATACCTTGGCAGCTAGGATTTTCCCCTCGGTTGTTAGGTAGCTGTGTAGCCTTCCGTAACGCTTCTTCCTGTACACTAGGCCCTTATTCTTTAGGCCCTTCAGGGCTTCCCTCACACGTCTCTTGCAATTGTCCCTCTCACTCTCTTCTAGCTCTCCGCATAGCTCTCCGTGTATGTGCTTATGCTGGTTTACTCCCTTAGCTATCATTAAGAAGACTATCCACTCCCATTTACCCCCGGGGAGTTTGTCCCAATCTACTAGTAAGGGGCTCTTTTTAGCCTCTAACACTAGGAGCCCCCAAATTAACATTAGGCGGAATTTCGCCTATTATACATTGCTAGGGCCGTTTCACCTAGAGCACAGTGAGAAAAAGACTCGAGATACGGGAAATGGGCGAGATCACGCCTCTACCCTGGCCTTCTTCTCCTCATTCTCTAGTTGCCTAAGAGCTACCTCTAGGCTTCCACTCTTACTATATTTAGTATAGTTCACTTAGTATAGCAAGAGAGAAAGACTAATATACTTCACTATCTATACTGTACTAAGTAGGTGTATAGGCGTGGTGAAGAGGATAATCGTGATACTAGACGAGGAAGAGCATAGGAAGCTAAAAGAGAAGAAGGACTCCTTAGGCCTAAGTTGGCCCCAAGCTCTCAAGAAAGGGATAGAGTGCCTAGAAAGAGAGAAGCTCCTAAGGAGAACGTAGAACGAAGAAAGAAAACTGGAGATACACCTATTTTACCGCGCATACGTGGATATATAAGTATTTATGGTTATGTTATGGTTAAATTTATAAATGTTCGATTCACATAATATCTATACTACTGGGGGAAGAAAGTGAGTATAACGAGTTGTATTGGTAAGTGGAAGGTTGATATTGAAGAAGTAAGAAGTAGAGTGGAGAAGCTTTGGCCTCAGGCTTTGGAGAGGCTTGAAGAGGAAGCTAGGGCACTAGAATACTCCCTGAACCATGATAGGGACATGATATTCCGCTTAATGAGGGAGCCTATCTATGCGAGAACTCCTCAGGGCCCGGTTAGAAGATATAGGCTCTCTACAAAGGCGGGCTGGTTGAGGCTCCTCTTCGTTATAGACGTTAAGGCGTGTACAGTCATCTTCACAGATGTAGACGTGAGGGATGAGGAGACCTATACTAGGTTTAAGAGGAGAATGGGGTGAAAAATTAGATGTAGATTCCCCCGCGCTTCTTCATGATCTC
>JALUDS010000085.1:0-8892 GCA_027043945.1 Acidilobaceae archaeon | reverse complement strand
ATCTCGTATATCAACAATATTACTCCATGGGTGTGTACATTATGAGTCATGTTAGATCGGTTCCTTTGAAGAGCATACATGAGGAGCTAGGAGCGTCTTTTGGAGAATTCGCGGGTTGGGAAGTTCCGATGATGTATACTAGTACTATAGAGGAGCACCTAGCAGTTAGGAACGATGCTGGCGTGTTCGATATCTCCCATATGGGCAGAGTAGTCGTTAAAGGTCCTGACGCAATAGAGCTGCTTGAACGTCTCTACACGAAGAAGATCTCTAAGACTAAGCCAATGTTCATGAGCGGGCCCACACTTGCACTAAACGAGTATGCCCGCGTGAAAGACGATGAAATGTTCTATAGAGTATCTGATGAAGAGTGGCTGTTCGTGCCAAATGCAGCCGTAACAAAGACCATGATTAGTTATCTCAAGTCAAAGGCTGAGGAATATGGTCTTAGAGTCGAGGTAGAGGATTTAACTGAAAAATATGCTATGCTGGCTCTTCAGGGCCCTAAAGCTGTAGAGTATCTATCGAGGATCGCTGGTAGCGAGGTAGTAGATCTTAAGCCGCTCGAATTCGTTTTGGGTGCAAGTATTGCCGGCGTAAATACATTTCTCGTTAGCAGGAGTGGATGGACTGGTGAAGATGGATTTGAGATCTGGGCTGAGCCTTCCAAGGCAGGAAAAATACTAAGGGAGCTGGTAGGATTAGGCGTTAAACCTGTAGGAATTGCTGCGAGGGACACGCTTAGGATAGAGATGGGATTCGTCCTAGGAGGCCATGAGTATGGAGAAGATCCCCTGAAGTATCCATGTGCATTGAGCCTAAGATACGGCTTGGGCGCTATAGATTGGGACAAGACAGGGTTCGTGGGAGAACCCGCTCTACGGGCGTGTAGAAAGGAAGGAATACGATGGATTAGGATAGGGTTTGTGATGAAGAAGAAATATGCTAGATTCATACCTAGAGAAGGCTATACGATCACTGTCGAGGGAGTAGACGTAGGATGGGTTACAAGCGGAACATACAGTCCTATCCGTAAACGAGGACTTGGCATGGGATACATAGATGTACGTTACGCGATCCTGGACGAGCCCATCACTATTGTTGACCATAGAAACAGGGAAGGAATAGCTAAAATCCAGGAGTTCCCCTTAATACACAAATAGCCGCTATTTTCTCTGCACAATTTTCTCTGCCAACTTCTCAGCAACATAATCAGCGTCTACTCCTTCAATAGATACAAGCTTGTCCCTAGATTTTGTTCCTCGTACAATAGAGACTCGAGACGTACTTATTCTCAATGCCTTAGCAATATACTTGACCAGACTAGCATTAGCTCTGCCTCTTATAGGAGGCTCTTCTGTATAGAAGACTAGGCCTTCCTCATCGAGAACAAGTTTCGTAACCCTACTGCCCGGAACGACATGAAGAGATAATATAACAGAGTCCTTAGAAGTCTTCAGATAATGCTTAATTTTATCAGCTAGTACTCCAGTATTTTTCAACTTTTCTCGCCTCACCTTACGAGTCTGCCTATTATCCTCTTTAATTTTAAACAACAATAATGAGACCTAATACTACGGGTGTCCCATACTTGTTAGAGTATTGTGTCGAGAAGACAGCTAGTGTCGCCATGAAAATAGCAAGGTGGGGCTATGGAGTACATGGCCACGATCTAATTATTGTAGCATGTTGGAATGCGGAAAAGGTCTACGATATAGAGAAACTAGATAAGCTTCTAGCCGAAATTGTTGAGGCGATCGACCATAGAGCCTTATGGGAGACAATAGGCGGAGAATTAATTGAGGACTTGTTGAAATATATCTGCAGTAGGCTCAGCGAGGTAACTCCAGAGGGCTTGAACCTAGATAAGGTATCTGTTAGGGTACAAAATAAAATGATAACTCTAGGATGCGAGAAAGTCTAGTGACTAAATATTATAGCTCCACATATACCCGATAATACACCAAGGAAGACTATAGATGTACAAACACCAAGGATACAACTGACCAAGGCGGTGTAATGGAATGATAGGATTCATACTTGCATACTGGTGGGTTATGCTTATTGAGTCTATAGTAATAGCTGGAATCCTAGGAGTACTATACCTTGGAGCAGACAAGCTCGTAGGCCGCGAACCCAGAGATATAAGCAGGCTGAGAGCTAGCATGGTTCTAACCGCAGTAGTAACGTTTATCGCATATGTAAGCGTTATCATAGGCCTCGGCCAGGCTCTTGGAGCGGCGAATGCTAATGCTCTCGTCCTCGGCGCAGCATTCTTCAGTATTATAATTCTCCTGGGACAATGGCTTCTCGGCCCTTACTTGATCAACGCTGTGTACCACGCTAGGCCTCCCCAGACAAGTTACGAGAGAGAGCTCGAGATCTATCTGAAACGGGTAGCCGAGCAAAGCGGGATAAAGCCTCCTAAGCTTAGAATCGTAGATAACGCTATGCCCAATGCATTTGCATACGGTAGTCCCGTCGCGGGTAATTATGTCGCTGTAACTAAGGGTCTCCTCAGGATAGCTGATAAAGACGAAATACTGGCTGTGCTTGGACACGAAGTAGGCCATCTAAAACATAGGGATGTCGCTTGGATACTAGCACTCAGCATAATACCCATAATGGTATACTTTATAGGCAGATCACTAATCTACGCCGGCATTCTCGGCTCCTCAAGCTCTAGGAGAGAAGGCAATGGAGGCGTCTACTTGTTACTCCTAGGCGTTGCCCTAATAGCTGCAAGCATTCTCTTCAGGTTTCTAATAGCTCACTTCAACAGACTAAGAGAATACTATGCGGATGCCCATAGTGCACTCGTAACAGGTAGACCGGAGAGTCTCCAGAGAGCCCTTGCAAAAATCCACCTATCGATAAAAGAGAATCCGCACATTGCAACAGAGGCGCAAAAGTCAAGCTTCACAGCACCTCTATTCATTGTTGCGCCCCTCATAGAGATACAGGGAGGATTCTTTACAGACATCGACTATATAGTTGAATCACTAAAGCACGAGGAGGTAAACCCCGTTGAAGAACTATTAAGCACTCACCCGCCGGTACCGAAAAGGCTAAGGTTCCTCGATAGAATAAAGACAAGAATAGCATTAGCGCCCTAGAGTAATGGAGGCCGGTGAAAGATGAGTATCGTGAAGACAGGTTCTACCGTCGTATTTACAACTTTGCTGGTTGGAGCAGGAATTTATTTCCTGTACAATGCTCTTCGTCTAATAGTTGCTAGTCCTCCCCAGGTAGCCGCTAGTCTATTGGCGACTGTTATAGGATTATCTCTTGTCTCGGCAGGTGTCACATTGCTAAGAACCTGGCTTGTCACGAGGGCTGTGGAGGCCGAGAGCGAGAGAGAATCTAGTCAATAAATGAGGGCCTCAGACAGGGGTTCGCTGTATTCATTTCCGCCTTTCATCTACTTGTCGAGGCAGATCATCAGCGGCAGAGGTCATCATTGGCCTCTCCTATGGTTATCTTCGAGCCTTAAGTCATTATTATAGGTGGAACTAATTATCGTAGTTCTACAAGAATACTTGGGGTTAATCCCATGGATTGGTATAGGGAAGTTATTGCTGTGCCTTGTAGAGTTGGCGGATACTCGATGCCTCTTGGATTACGTGTATATGGAGACCAGGCTTTCTTTAAAGTCTACAGAGAAACTGGGCTCAGCCGTGTCCTCGAGCAGGATAAACCAATGGCATTACTTTTGCTGTATCCAAATGATCCGCGTTGCTTCTATGAGAGCCTTAATCATGTTTTGGAGGAGGAAAGACTGGAGCCTAGCGAATGTCCCTTACTGGATGCGGAGGGTTGTTATAGAGTTTGTCTAAGTCCTCTTAGAGTATTTGGTGGTATAGACTATGATATCTATTCGTGTTCTCTGTCACATGGATTCCACGTAAGTGACATGTGTAGTAGTATTGGTTATAGTAGGGTATATGGTTGTCTGTTAGAGCTATTGGTGTATTATACTAAAGTTATGGCTGGGATAACCGGTCTCCCAGGATATGAATATTTGGAGGGATTAAAATGGTGTATCGAGAGGGCAAGCAACCATGACAAGGCGGTGACGGACATTGTCGATGAGATCATTTCAGCTATATACGATGTTATGCGAGAAACTTAGGAAGGCTAGACTTCTATACCGGTTAGTTGCTGAGCCTCGGATGGGTCATTCTCCACGTAGAGAAAGAGAAGTCCTGTTTGCAGTATCGGAAAAGCTTTTAGCTTATTCTGATAAGTATGTTGTGTTATTTGAGGAATTATATCAGCGTATAAATGGTAAGAGGGTATGTGTGGTTGGTCCTCTCACAAATGATGTTGGGAATGAATGTGTTGGTTCTAATGATACTGTAATTCTTGTTGATCGGTCTCCTGATTTTATCTTAGATGACCTGATTATCGTCGGAGACTTCGACGGATTGTACAATATGGATTTATATGGTGTATGTGGTTCCTCTTCTTCTAATGTCTGTCTTCTACATGTACATGGTGATAACTATGGAAAGCTTGCCGGGTTTTTCGGCTCTCAGAATATGTTGAATGCTGTTTTTACATCTCAGATAGATTGTCGTTGGCCTGTCCTTGGGGTAGGGGGTTATACTGACGGTGATAGGGCTGTACTTCTTGCTATGGCGCTTGGTGCGAAGGAGATAAGGTTGGCTGGCTTTAATTTTAGCAAGCCCTATTGTGGACATAAACGCTATGGATGCTATGGTTATTTCCTAGAGGTTAAGTCGATGAAGCTCCGTATAGCCGAGCTGATGGTCAAGAGTGGCGCGTTGGTTTATGGGTATACGGTTTCGCTGGAAAATAGTTTTCATAGTATATAAATGTTAATGGAAAAAATCCTTTACTAATCCTTAAATAAGAGGATGTTCTATAATATAACATAGATGGTGATAACAGGCTTGACTCATCCTTTCGAGCTAACTCTTATTACAAGAGTTAGCGATATCTATAATCCTAATCCACTTAAACTGTCTCTAGATGAGAAGGTTACAAGTGCTAGGAAATTATTCAGAGAATCCAAGCAGAGAATTGCACTAGTAGTTGATAGGTATGATAAATTACAGGGAGTAGTTACTCGAGGAGACATACTTATTGTGACGAGTGCAAAAAGCACTGCCCTAATAAAGGATGTAATGAGTCCCCCACTAGTTACAGCTACACCAGATGAGCATGTATCAAATATCTTGCCGAGAATGCTTCGTGTAGACGAATGGTATGTCCCTGTCACACAGGATGGAAAAGCCCTCGGAGTCCTTGGTCTCGAGCACATTATACAGCATATGCTCGACGAAAACAAGGAATATCTTGAAACAATTAGAGTTGAGGCCATAATGTCAAAGGACGTGATAAGCGTTGAGTGGGATGACCATGTTAACCGTGTATGGGATAAGATGGTCGAGTACAAGTATGCTGGATTGCCCGTGGTAGATGAGAAAGGGAGACTTGTAGGTATCATTACTCAATATGACCTATTGGCTAAAGGTGTCCGTATATCCTTGGAGTCTAGTAGTGGTCCTGCGAGGCTTGCAAAGATACGCGAGGTTATGACTTCAAACGTTGTCTATCTATACCCTTGGGATACCGTTGAGAAAGCTGCTAATGTTATGGTGTCTAAGGGATTCGGCCGGTTGCCTGTTGTGAGTGATGCGGAGCGTCGAATGCTTATGGGGATTGTAGATAGAGAGGATATTGTTCGTATACTTGTGAGGTGATAAACGTGTCTAGGAGAGGAAGAGGAGCTCCGAGGAGGCCTCCTATAAGGAAGGTTTCCTCGAGTAGGATCAGGAGGTATGTGCCTAGGGCACCGATAACTGTTCCGAGACCCGAAGGAATACGATATATTAGAGCTGATGGAACTCCGAATTGGAGCCAGCTACTTAGGATACCTGAAGGCGAAGTAAAACAATTGGCTAGCGCTCCTGCGATCACTGTTTCTAGCAGTGGAAATATCCTTGAAGCACTCGAGGTCGCGACAAAACATAAGGTTAGAGGCTTGCCAGTAACTCGTGCGGGGAGCAATACCCTAGCCGGAATAGTTACAGCCCTAGACCTTGTAAACTATCTTGGAGGAGGAGAATACTACAACATAGTGGTAAACAGGTATAAGAGAAATATTTACAATGCTCTACGAGACGAGAAAATAACTAGCATCGCAAATCCGACACCAGTATTTGTCACAGTAAAAGACAACGTCGACGATGTAATTAAACTAATCCTCGGCACAGGCATTGGCCTGGTACCGGTCCTATGGGATGATGGAACAATATATGGAGTCATAACAGAGCACGATATAGTCAAGCACTTCTCTGCATCGAGTATAGGAGTAACTACAGGAGAGGTAGCAACAAGAAGCATAATCACGACAAATATAGAGTCAACGATCAAGGAGGCTGCACAAACAATGGTTAGACACGGCTTCCGGAGGTTACCAGTATTAGGATCTGATGGAGAGAGCATCAAGGGAATGATAACGGCCAAGGACATCGTGTACTTCTTCGGAAGCCACGAGGCATTCAAATACCTCGAGTCGACCGATATTGAAGAGGTTCTCGCTACACCCGTTTATGAGATTATGACACCAGAATTCTATACAGTTAAAGACGATATAGACGTAGGGGAGGCCGCAAAGTATATGATGGAATATGAGACGAGCAGTCTACTCGTAGTAGATGAAGAGGATAACATTATAGGAATAGTGACAGAGAGAGATGTTCTAACAGCCATTCTATTATCACAGGCAATATAGTCCAGGAGAGGTGTATGTAATTGGCTCCGAGAGTCTCATCTTACATGCAAGACACCGTATACATTATTAGACCAAGCGACAGCCTAGCAAGAGCAAGAAATCTAATGCTTAGAAGAGGAATAGGGAGACTCGTCGTAATAGACGACAATGAGCGCCCAATAGGCATACTGACAATAACTGATCTGACTAATGCACTACTAGGCCACTATTATTCTAGACCACTAGATGCTATACCCGTCGAGAAAGCAATGTCGAAGAATATAATTACAGTAGAGCCAACCAAAAGCATAAAGACTGCTGCCCAGCTTATGTTAAGATTTAAAATAGGAGGCCTACCAGTAGTCGATCCTACCGGAAGACTAGTAGGCATAATTACCAGGACGGACATTGTTAAAGCCTACGCAGATAGGTTTGCTAATAAACATACCGTGGAAGAACTCATGCGTCCAGCATTCGCCGTCGCGAACAGGGGACACAGCATCTATTATCTTTCGAAGCTCATACACATGGATCCGGCCGGGAAAATAATTGTAGTTGACAAGAACAACAAGCCCATAGGCGTAATAACTAAGCGAGACTTAGCATTCGTAACAATACCACCGGCAAAACGCACTTCGAGAGGGAAGGATAGATATGTGAAGATCAAAGTGATCGACGTGTATAGAGATAAGATAGTTCCCAGTAGGATATATCTTGTTCCGACAGCAGAGGATATCATGACCCCTGATCCGGTAACGATAACCAAGGATAAGGACGCCGCCGAAGCTGCTAGGATTATGGTCGTAGAGGAAATAGGAGTGCTACCTGTTGTTGACGAGGACGGTTCCTTGGAAGGAGTGTTATCCAAGCGAGAGATCTTGCTGGCTGTTGCACGGAGTTAGCCTACTATAGCCTCAACATATTTTTTCGCATCAAATTTTTCTATGTCACCGTAGTCTTGTCCTGTACCAATATACAGTATCGGTTTCTTGATAGTGTATACAACGGATACAGCAGTACCGCCCTTAACATCCGCATCTGTTTTTGTCAGTATAACCCCATCTACTCCTATCTCCTCGTTGAATATCTTAGCCTGCTCTACTGCATCATTACCCGTTAAACTATCAACTACTAGGATCTTTAGGTCAGGTTTAGTTACCCTAACTATTTTCCTCAGCTCTCCCATCAGATCATAGTCTACGTGCATCCTACCTGCAGTATCTACGAGCACTATACGATAGCCCTTGGATTCAGCATGACTAATAGCGTCATGCGCTACGCTAGCAGGGTCTGAACCATAGCGTCCTCTAATTATGGGTACTCCTATTCTTTCAGCATGCTTCGCGAGCTGTTCTTGTGCTCCGGCCCTGAACGTGTCAGCGGCCGCTAAAACAGGTGTTATTCCATTGTTCTTCAGCATATATGCTATCTTGGCAATAGTCGTAGTTTTACCGACACCGTTTACTCCAAGGAAAAGTACTACGAGCGGCCTGTTTCTCTGGGCTTGTGCCATGTCTAGGAGGTCTGGGACTTCTATATCTAGTATTTCTAGTAGTTTTTCGCGGAATGCTTCTTTAACGATACGGTCGATATCTTCTCCTCTCTTGACTTTGGCACCTACAAGCTTGTTTTTAACGTGTTCAACTATCTTTTCGGCGACCTCGTAAGCTACATCTGCTTCTATTAGAGCCATCAATAGTTCGTCTAATACATCTGAGATATCGTCTTCTTTTATTTCCTTGTAGGCTATCTTCTCGCCTACACTTGTCTTTATGAGCGATGCTGTTTTCGAAACTGCTTTTCGTAACCTATCGAATACCAAATCTCTTACCCCGATCATGGAGTTGGCCTATTGGAGAAAATAATAGTCTCACAGCAGAATGTACTGAATAACATCATAGATGACTCTACTATATTTTCTAGAACCTTACAATAAGAAAATATCCTTATCTACTCCTACTCTCTTATCTAGTTCGAATATAATCCTTTTCGTAACCGGACAGGATAACTTTATTTAGACTGCTGGGCCTGCTGAGGTTGCTGCGCTACTACTGCTAACTGTTGGAGCAGTGATTCTATTGATTCGAGTGCTTTGAGTGTTTCATCGTATTCTTTCATGAGGAATTGAACCTGTTTTTCTAGTGAATCTG
>JALUDS010000084.1:0-8901 GCA_027043945.1 Acidilobaceae archaeon | reverse complement strand
TTCTCGATAGGAGATGGTGTGAAACTATAACACGTGACGGAACACTCCTATACTACTCAATAGATGCAAACAACATATGCCTTCCTGTCAGCCGCGAGTGCATACCTGGTTCTACCCTAGTCGAGGTCTATCCAACTAGATCCAGGAGGCCAATTATAAGAGAGGAACCATGCCAGAAATAACCTGTTAAAAACATCAGAATCACATAATTAGATATAGCCACATTAACGTAGTTCGGTGACTATACTTGGAGAAAAACTGTTTCATAGACAAAGAATTATTCAATCACGATGAAGAAGAACTCTATAGGGCGCTCGGCATCGACGACGATGAAAAAGACCTTGTAGACGACTTCATCGAGAAGATCCTAGGAGAAAAAACAAGACTAAGCGAGCTTCTCGAAAGCATATGGAGCCAGGAATGCGATAAGCTTTCCCTTCCAGGAAGGGTTTATGCAACCGTTAGAATTGCCACAGAAATATACTCTATGTATCTCGAAACCATAGCTAGGAGAATAGAGGAAATGGAAAAAGAGAAGAGGGGAGAGAATTGAAGCCCCGCAATATAAGGCCACCAAGAGGCTTCCGCGATTTTCCACCTGACATTATGCTTCTCAGAAAGGAACTCATTTCACGACTAGAAAATGTATTCCAGAGATATGGGTTCGATCCAATAGATACACCAGTCCTCGAATACTGGGAGATACTGGCAGGTAAGTACGGCGAGGAAGCCGAGAACAGGCTTATATGGAGATTCAAGGATCCCTGGAGCGAACGCGAGTACGCGCTCAGATACGATCTCACAGTCCCGCTTGCACGGTTTGTCGCTACTCATAGAAACATTGTAATGCCGTTCAAACGATACCACATCGCTCCAGTATGGAGGCACGAAGAGCCTCAAAAGGGTAGATACAGGGAATTCTATCAGTGCGACGCTGATATAGTTGGGAGCCCGTATCCAGAGGCCGATGCGGAAATAGTTAATCTAGCGATAGACTCTTTGAAGGCACTTGGATTCAGCTCGGGATATACAATACGGTTAAACGATAGAAGACTTCTCAGAGGCATATTCGAGGAAAAACTCGGATTATCAAACATAGTCCCCGTCTACAGAGCTATCGATAAGCTGGATAAAATCGGCATAGATGGCGTAAGGAGGGAACTAGAAAAGCTTGGCTTAGCTCAAGGAACCATAGAAAAGATACTTGACATAATATCAATATCGGGCGAGCCCGACGATATACTAGATGAGATCAGCAAAAAGTATTCTAATAACTCTAACGTATCAGCGGCAGTTGCTCATTTAAGAGAGATGAGTTCGCTCATTATAGAATCTGATAAGATTAAGATAGATATGAGCCTTGTCAGGGGTCTGGACTATTATACAGGACCTATATTGGAGATCGTGCTGGATAAACCCAGGATAGGTAGCGTAGCGGGTGGAGGAAGATACGATAATCTTATCGGCCTCTTCATAGGAGAGTCTATTCCTGCTACTGGTGTTAGTATAGGGCTCGAGCGTATAATTGATGCTGGATTAGAACTAGGAATATATAATCTTGACAGAAAGACTGTTACAGAAGTCCAAGTGATAGTAATGAAGCGTGACTTCTTCCAGTATGCTTGGAAAGTAACAGATTTACTGAGACGAGGAGGGATTAGGACAAGAATAGACGTGGGAAGAGCTAATGAGAGGAAACAGAGGAAGAAGGCTCAGAGACTCTCTATTCCCGTGTTGGCATTCATAGGTGGAAGGGAAGTAGAATCGGGTACTGTGACCTTGTACGGTGTCAAGTGTGGCGAGAGATTTACCGTAAAGCTAGATGATGTGGCTAGGCGGGCTAGAGAGCTTCTCAGTAATTGTTAGTTTTCAATTCTCATCATTCAAAATTAACATTTAAAACCGTACGAAGAAACCCTTTATTTTACACGGTGAGAATTTTGTCATACAGAGATAAGAAATACATTCTATGGCTAGAAGAAGTAGACAACACACATCACGATCTTGTAGGAGGCAAAGCAGTAGGACTCGGAGAAATGATGAAAGCAGGAATACCAGTACCACCCGGATTCGTAGTAACCAGCGAAGCATACAAACAATTCATTCTCGAGACAGGAATCTCAGGCTTCATAAAATACGTACTAGAAGAAGTCATAATCAGCGGTAAACCTGAAGAGTACGAAAAAGCAAGCCAAATGATTCGATCAAAGTTCGTCAGAACACCAATGCCTAAACGACTTAGAGATGCAATAGCACAAGCATATCTTAAACTAGCCGAGAAAATAGGAGTAGAAAACCCACGAGTAGCAGTAAGAAGCAGTGCCACCGTGGAAGACCTCCCGGAGGCAAGCTTCGCCGGCCAGCAAGACACATACCTAAACGTATCAGGAGTAGACGAGGTAATCGAACACGTAAAGAAGGCGTGGGCAAGCCTATGGACTGCAAGAGCCCTAAGCTATAGAGACTCTCTCAACGTCTCCCACGAGAACGCCTACATGGCCGTAGTAGTCCAGAAAATGGTATCCAGCAGAAGTAGCGGTGTCATGTTCACACTACATCCCGTAACAGGCGACGAGTCAAAAATAGTAATCGAAAGCATCTGGGGCCTCGGAGAATACATAGTAGGAGGAAAAGTGACACCCGACTCCTTCGTCGTAGACAAAGAAACCCTAGAAATCGTAGAGAGAAGAATCTCTCCGAAGACAAAGGCATTATTCTACGATCCAAAGAGGCGCCAGAACGTCGAAATAAAAATACCTGAAACCCAAGAAGAGCTAGAAGAACTAAAGAAAATACATCCAGAGATAGCCTCAATAATAGAAAAATACGATATCAGACCAGACAAGCCCTCTCTAAGCGACGAAGAAGTCAGAAAGCTAGCCGAGGTAGCCCTAAAAGTAGAACAACACTTCGGCCACCACATGGACATAGAATGGGCAATAGACTCCGAAATAGAGCCACCAGACAACCTCTTCCTAGTACAGGCAAGACCAGAAACCGTATGGAGCCAAAAGAGAAAGATAGAGACACCACAAGAAACAGAAGAAGCCCAGATCAAAAAAGGCGAAGTACTCGTACGCGGAGTCCCCGCAAGCCCAGGACAAGCCGCCGGAATAGTCAAAGTAGCTCTCAGCGTCGAGGAAGCCGCCAAGAAAATGAAGAAAGGAGACATACTCGTTACAAAGATGACAGATCCAGACTGGGTACCCTACATGAAAATGGCCGCAGCAATAGTAACTGACGAAGGAGGAATGACTGCTCACGCAGCAATCGTTGCAAGAGAGCTAGGTATACCGGCCGTGGTAGGCACAGGTAACGCCACAGAAGTCCTAAAGGACGGAATGCTCGTCACCGTCGACGGTAGCAGAGGCGTAGTATATAGCGGGAAAGTCATCGAAGAGAAGCCCGAAAAAGAAGAAGCAGGACCAACGGGCATCCCAGCTGAACTAGTAATGGAGCTCTATCCCGTAACCGCCACTAAAATCTATATGAACCTAGGACAACCAGACGAAATCGACAGATACAAGAACCTGCCCTTCGACGGAATAGGCCTAATGAGAATAGAATTCATAATCTCAAGCTGGATAGGATACCACCCACTCTACCTAGTAGACCAGGGAAGAGGAGTCTACTTCGTAGACAAGCTAGCCGAAGGAATAGCCAAAGTAGCATCAGCAATATATCCGAGACCCGTAGTAGTCAGATTCAGCGACTTCAAATCCAACGAATACAGGCGCCTCAAAGGAGGCGAAAAATACGAGGATATCGATGAGAGAAACCCGATGATCGGATGGAGAGGAGTATCACGATATATAACACCAAAATTCGAGCCCGCATTCAGGCTCGAGCTCAGAGCAATAAAGAAGGTCAGAGACGAATGGGGCCTAAAGAACGTATGGGTAATGTTCCCCTTCGTGAGGACAACCTGGGAGCTCAAAAAAGCCCTCCAAATAATGGCTGACGAGGGTCTCGAGAGAGGAAGGGACTTCAAGGTATGGATAATGGTCGAAGTACCGAGCACAGTCCTACTAGCAGACGAGTTCGCAAAATTAATAGACGGATTCAGCATCGGTAGCAACGACCTAACCCAACTGGTACTGGGAGTAGACAGAGACAGCGGACTACTAGCAAGAATGGGCTACTTCGACGAGAGAGACCCTGCAGTACTCAAAGCCATCAAAATGATAATAGACGCAGCACACAGAAACGGAGTAACCGCCAGCATATGCGGACAAGCACCCAGCGTATACCCAGAGCTCGTAGAATTCCTCGTCAGAAACGGAATAGATTCCATCAGCGTAAACCCGGACGCCGTCGTCTCGACAAGAAGAAGAGTAGCAAGCATCGAAAAGAAGATAATGCTAGAAAAACTCCGGAATCTCTAAATAAGCCCCATTACTCTCATTTTTCACCATCCTGCTAAGGATCCAAGTAATTATCTCGCATAACCTTTACAAGTCATGACGCAACTACTTCTTTACTCATTTATCCACTAACAGGATACTGAATTCTAGACTTGGATGATGAAACATTGAGTATGAAACAAGAAAAAAACAGCGTGGAATCAAACATAAGCATAGATCGTATTTCCAAAATAGAGGAAAAATGCGTCTTCTGTAATCATTGGCGACCAAACGTATTCTATAGCTTTATCGGATACTGTGAACGCCACGACAAGTATACTTTGGATACGGATACATGCAACTTTTTTGAACCTTTAAAAATAAATGAAAACAAACTATATTGGTGCTCTACGTGTAAAACAAGGATAACTGGTTATGAGGCCCTCCAGCACGTGAAGAAAGGACATAGGGTGCATAGAGGGGCCTATGTTGACCCAGATATTAAGGAGGAACTATATAGTGTCTTTTGAGAAAGAATGGGGTGCACGGGGTGAGTAACAGCAACATAGACCTGAAATTCCTCATCGGCGGCCCCCAAGGAGGGGGCATCGAGTCCGCCGGTCAAATAGCCCTGAAAACATTCGTCCTCAAAGGCTACCAAGTAATAGGAACGAGAGAATATCAGAGCAATATCATGGGTGCACATAGCTATTTCACAATAAGAGTAAAGCCGGAGAGGCCTGGTGCTATTAACTTCCCTGTAGACGCTGCAACTGTCCTCGACGCCGAGAGCGTCCTCACCCACTTCACCGATGTAAAGAAAGACGGTTTCATGGTATATGATTCCTCGACGATAAAAACGAAGATAAAAACGATCGCACCAATGCCTAAGCCACTTAAAGAGCGATTAATTAAGTTCTTCGAAGAAAGAGGAATGGAGCCCACAGCAGAAAGCGCGGTAAAAGTGGCCGAAGAAAACGGAGTAAAAACAATAGGTCTCCCAATGAGAGACCTAATAAGAAAAGTAGCTTCAGAAACAAGTGCTCCTTTAAGCAGAGTCTCAAAAACACTAAACACCATAGGTCTAGCCACAACATTATACCTCCTAGGAGTAGAACCCAACTGGATTGAGAAGGCAATCGCAACACATTTCGCTGCAAAGAAGAAAGTAGTTGACATGAACATTCTAGCGGCACGTATAGCAATCGAATACGTCGACGAACACTACGGAGGACCCTGCTGTTTCCTACCAGAAGGACCCCATCTAGGAAAAGAAACCATGCTAGCAACAGGCAACGAAATAGTAGCTATGGGCAAGGTGGTTGGCGGCCTAACTATGCAGACATACTATCCGATAACACCTGCTAGCGACGAGGCACTTTTCCTAGAAGGTCACAGAAACTTCGAACTCGCTCCTTGGGCAGAAGAAGTACTCAGGCTAAAGAAGCTGGGTGCAGTAGTTCTCCAGACAGAGGACGAGCTATCAGCAATAATGTCTGCCCTCGGTGCAGCTGTAGCGGGGGCCAGAACATCGACTTCCACAAGCGGTCCTGGCTTCGCCCTAATGAACGAGGCAATAAGCCTAGCGATAATGGCTGAAATCCCAGTAGTAATAACTGTTTGGCAGAGAGGAGGACCGAGCACAGGACTTCCGACGAGAGAGGGACAACAAGACCTTCTACACACGCTCTTCTCAGGACACGGCGATAACCCAAAGATTGTCATCGCTAGCGGAGACCACATAGAAGCATACTATGACGCCATAAAAGCCCTCAACTGGGCAGAGAAATACCAGACACCCGTAATACACCTAGTAGACAAGTACCTAGCATCAACAATAACAAGTCTCCACAGAGAAGACATCGATCCACTAAAAGCTACGGTCGAAAGAGGCAAATTCGTGGAGAATCCTGGAAAAGACTACCTGAGATACAAGATTACCGAAGATGGAATAAGTCCACGTGCTCCAATGGGCAAAGTTCCACTAACATGGACAGGCTTAGAACACACCGAAGACGGTATGCCCACAGAAGACCCTATAGTTAGAGACCAAATGATGGCGAAGAGGAGGAGAAAGTTCGAGACCATAGCAAGAGAGATACCCGACTCCGAGAAGGTAGTACTCCATGGAGATCCCGACGCTAAGATAACACTAGTAAGCTGGGGATCCACAAAGCCAATAATACTCGAGGCAATGAAGCTCCTAGAAAAAGACGGAATAAAAGTAAACTTCCTACAGCTCAGACTATTCTACCCGTTCCCGGTAAAACCTGTGCTCGACGTGCTAACAAACGCCGAACTAGTTATAGACATAGAACAGAACGATCTCGCCCAAGCCGCATTCCTCATACGCGGCTATACAGGATTCACAATAGAACATTTCGTCAAGAAGCTCACGGGCAGGGCCCTCTGGGACACAGAGGTAGCCCACGCGGTTAAACGCATAGTTGAGACAGGAGAGAAAGAGGTGGTGGTGAGCGGTGGCGCGTAGCTGGCTAGACTATAAGACGGATGCCTGGGTACAGTGGTGCCCTGGATGTGGAAACTTCGGTATACTTAACGCATTACATCGAGCACTAGCAGAGCTAGATATTGATCCAAGCAACCTCGTCGTCGTAACGGGAATAGGATGCAGCGGGAGATCCTGTTACTACATTAAAGGAAACACTATACATGTGCTCCACGGCAGAGCGATACCAACCGCAACAGGAATCAAGATTGCGAACCCCGAGCTCACAGTCATAGCAGAAGGCGGAGACGGTGACATGCTAGGAATAGGCGTAGAACACTTCGTCTCCATTGGGCGAAGAAACCTCGACATAACAGTCATTGTCCACGACAACGCAGTATATGGACTAACAAAGGGCCAGGCAGGACCAACACTCCCAAGCTGGTGGCAAACCAAGGCGCTCCCAGGACCGAACCTACACGATAACCTAAACCCATTGCTCCTAGCACTAGCAAGCGGATACACGTTCATAGCACGTGGTTACGCATACCACGTCAAGGAGACAAAAGAACTAATTAAGAAAGCAATCGAGCATAAAGGCACAAGCCTTGTACAGATACTCCAGCCATGTCCAACATACAATAATATAATGACCAAAGACTGGTACGAGGAGAGAATCTATTACTTAGACCAAGAGGATCCAAACTGGGATCCACAAGTAGCATCAATAGACGATTTCAAGAATAAGATGGGAACAATACTCGAGAAGATGCTAGAGTGGGGAGACAAAATACCTCTTGGAGTATTCTATGTGAATCTAGCAAAAGACACGTTTGAACAGAGACTCGAAAAAGTCATACCGACCTACAGAGAATACCCACCGGCCAAGAGACCGGTAAGTGCGAATGGAAAACCACTTGTAGATCCATGGATACTATTCGCAGACAAGGTAGTAAAACCCTAAAATCCCTCGATACAGTAAAGTCAAGATCTGGCTTCTTTTTCCTCACTTCCTTGTCTAATAATTATTCAAACTCTTTCTTATTTAGTGTATCTAAATGAGATTCTATCACAGGCGTTTGAAAGGATAGTTAACATTAATGTGCCCCAATTATAATTCTCCTAGAACGGGTGGATAAGAAACATGTTTCACATATCAATATACAAAACGCCTTACGGAACCATGCTCTTCGCCGCTGACGAAGAACTCGTAGGAAAAGCATTCTATGATGAAGAACGTAAGATCGCGTTACTAGTCTCTGAGAAGCTCTATGGCGATAAACTAGTTGAAGAGGCTGATCTAGTAAAATTGATGCGAGAAGCCTCAGTATTAGTCCTAACAGGAGAGAGAACCGTTGAGATAGCAGTAAAACTGGGACTAGTTCATCCCGACGCCATATTATATGTAAGGAATGTCCCCCACGCACATGTATATAAGATGTAATCGAGTCTCCGGCAATTTACTTAAGGGGGTTTTTATCCTTAGAGACGGGCTTCATACGATTCAAGTCCATATTGTTAAAATAAAGGTGATTTGCACACACAAATCCTTAACCTGGAGCCAAGGCTCTATTTGAATTAAAGGGTGTTTAAAATGGGAGACATCGTAGTACTTGTAAAACCCTCTCTCAATCCAGACATGACGCGTTCAAAACCCGACGGAACAGTGGATCTCGACGCGATCCCCTTGAAACTAGACGATATAGACGCTAACGCGCTAGAAGCAGCAAAAGAACTCAAGAACACACTAGGAGGAAAAATCATTGCCCTACTACTGCTACCATGGGGCCCAATACAGAAGAGAACAAGAGAACTAAAGATGGTTACCCAGGAAGCCCTCGCTAGAGGAGCAGACGAAGCATACATAGTATCCGACGAAAAACTCCTACCCGGCGATCCCATCATAACCGCAACAGTCCTGTCCAACGCAATTAAGAAATACGCACCAAACGCCAGTCTAGTCCTCGTAGCAGAGGCCTCAATAGATCAGACGACAGGACAAATCGCAGGAAGAGTAGCAGCCAAACTCGGACTCCCCTTCATCAGTTACGCGAGAAAGATCACTATCAACGGAAACAAAATAGTTGCTGAGAGAGACGTAGAAGACCA
>JALUDS010000083.1:0-8948 GCA_027043945.1 Acidilobaceae archaeon | reverse complement strand
CGTCCTTGTCTCTCTTATTGGTTTTGAGGATGAGCCTGTCGTAATTCTCCTGTGTGAGTTTGAGGAGTACGCTTTCGAGATACTTCTTGTACCATTCTTCTTCTGCTAGCTCGTCGATCTTCTTCAGCGCCTCCTTTATTACCTCATCGACGTATTTCGATTTCTCGCTTGATACAATAGTCTTCAAATCTAGCTCCAGGCTTGATACGATGCTCTTTAATTGTTCTTCTGCTCTCGAGAACTCTTCTCTGAGCCTTTTCTCTCCTTCTGAGAGCGCTTTCTTGTATGCGTCCTCTATTATCTTATAGGCGTGTTGCTTGGCCTCCTCCAATACTTTCTCAGTTTTCTGCGATTCTCTATTTGCTAGTTCTTCAGCGACTTTTCTCGGATCTCCTAATAGGTCGCCTTTAGCCATACCTTATCACCCTAACCCAAGAGCCCTAGCAAGTAGTTTTTCAACGTTTATCTTCTCAGCAGGGCTCCAAACAGTTGGAAGGATAAGTATAGGTATGTTCAGCTCCTCGGCAGCCTTGATGACCCTCTCCTGGTCGTCCACAACGTGTTTCAAGACGACTACAAGGCTTGCCTCGTCCTTGACTGAGCGTAGTACTCTGAGTACTTCGCTGGTGTTATCTGCTTCTACTACGCTCATCCCCGCGCTCCTGAACAGGGGAAGATTAAGCTTGTCCCCCACTACTACTATTTTTCCGGCTGGCAATAGTTGCACTCCTCCAGGAAATCGAAGATAGTTTATAGGATAAAAAGTTGTCAATAAAACATCATTATTATCAAGCTATAGTTTCCCCAGATAGGAAAATAGATGCCTTGTTATTGTAGAAGATTTTATAATGATATTATCCTCCATCCAAGTATTCTGCCCAGATCTCTAAGAGGAGCACTATGAGTACCTAAGGTGACTACGAGGTGGTTGCCCACACCTGCCTCAATAATATCCTCGATGTCCCTGTCGAACTCGATGGTTAGCTGGGTCCTACAAAGTCTAGTATATCTCGGAACGGAATCCCGTATCTTACCGTCTAATACGAGCAATGCTCTCTTTCTAGGATCTAACTTTGAGACCACGACATTCCTCCCCATAGGTAGTCTTCCGGAGACGCTTACACCCAAGCCTGTTTCGAAATGTGTAGTGAGCTTGTATGAGGAAGCCATTGCCAGAGGGATAGTACAGTGGCTTATAACTAGTTCATTGCCAGTGATCATAGATGTGTTCCCGATAAATGATGGCTTACCTGTAATAAAGTAGTTCGCCATAACCGTCAAGAGAGCGGGAACGTCTCCCTCACATCCCAGGATTATACCTTCACTATTTAGTAATGCTACAGCCAGGCACGGAGTCACCTTAAGCCTCTCCGCTATAGCAAAACAGTTAATGGTAGCAGCGTCTAGATTATACTCATCTATGAGTTTCTTGATTGCAAGATATAGCCGGATCGCGCTCCGGATACTCTCAGAAACTCTCCTGTCAGAGGCCAATGCCTGGAATCTCTTAACAAGCATATCATCGGGTTCCACACCCTCATAATAGCTCACTAATCTATCAATAGAGATATCGACGATCTCTGTTCCAAGCAAGGATCTCAGCTCGGAGCCCGAGACGTTACTATACACTAGCCAAGGACTAATACCGCCGATAACTCCTATTTTCGACCCCTTAAACGATAAGTATGCGAGTATAGACCGGAGCTTCGATGAGATTCTCTCCTTATAATTATTGATTTTAGCTAGCTCAACGAAACTATGGAGAAACCTATAATTCTTTTCTCGAAGATAACTAGCTGCCTCAACCAGAGCCGGTAGACTGTTATATCCGTCGAATGCTATTAGCAGGAGAGGCATGCTTAGCTTGGACACTGCATCCACTATAATATGCTCTGTTCCACCAGAACCCACTATTATAACGGCTAGGTCACATGGTTTTTCGTGAGCATGACTAACTATGTCCTGGGGATCACTATAGGATCCTAGACTATAAAACCTAAGAGTCTTCGGATAATTATCGAAAAGCCTCGTAATAGTACTATACGTTTTCTCGGAAAGAGTACTAGGATGAATCTTGGACACTGCCTGAAATATACATATGTTAAATGTCTTGGTTAGACCTAGATGAATATCTTGTGGCAAAATACATCACGCCTTCAATACGATCCCTAATTATATACCTCATTAATAATATTATAATATGTCGGTAGAATATATAACTAACATATGTAATTATCTTCAGACGAAAACAAAATAAACTATCCTCGATAACAGACATATTATTACTTCTCAATCAACGATAAGATCTTAATCGGGGGCTATGAAGACTGTGGTGGACTATGAGGATAATCCTAATTAACTTCTACCTATGATTACAAGGAGCCCACTGAGCCCCCAGCGACATAGGAAAAATAATTGATATGGAAAGCTAAGGGTAGATCCTTTTGCCCAAGGACTGATAACTATTATCATATATCTCCTTGACTCTCAGTACAAGAGCCGGATACCATGGATGGCTTCTTTCACCATGAGGAACTGCGTGCATGAGATCATGTAGTAGGTTGACGAATTCATAATATGGGCCCTCTTCATGTACTTCCGCCTCTGCCCTTAGCTCAAGTGCTCCCCTATCGGGCGGTATTAATATGCCGATTGCGGCCTCCTTAGTGTCTTTTATATTAGCATAAGTATGGCCTTTGATCATTAGATGTGTGGAGAGTGTAAGTGGGTCTGAGCGCTCGATGTTATATATCCATTCTAGGAGGAATTCTGCGGCGGAAGCATACACGATGTGGCCTTTGCCCCATAATTCATTGTTTATCTTCTTTAGATGCTCTATTGCCTGGTCTAGGTACTCGTCTTTCACGGTAAATGTCAGCATGAAGGGCGCGACGTTTATGCCGGCTGGTCCGTGGGTCGCCACCATTGGTGCTAGTAGGGGACCGGCGAACCTGAATAGTTCTTCTATATTCTCTGTTCTTGTTAGCATTTTCTCGACTAGGCTCTTCCTTGCGTAATAGAATTCTTTCATGTATATATCGGGAATGGCTCGAGTCTTCATTTATAATCACCGCTATGAACTAGATAGTCGTGGAGATACTTTAGTATAATTTGTACGAGGGTTGAAGGTAAGATATTATATATAGACAGTATATATATTTATTCCTGTTATATTATCGTAGTAAATTATGTATTATCACTATTCGTATTAGAATTAAATTTATATATGATGTTCAGCATATTCACCTATAATTGACGTTATCATAGGGTGTATGTTATGAATGCACATAGAATCCTAGCGGCACTCTTTTTAGTGGTGTTAATGATACTACCGCTAGCTCCTCTAACACTAGCGTCACCATTACATCCGTATGACAATCAAGCATGGCTCGAGAAATTCCATCCAGCATTACTATCAAAAGTAATCTCAGGAGAGATAAACGACGATGACGTTATAACCGCAGTATTCAGGCTAAAACCACTACCCTCCTATACACAGTATTTAGTCAGAGGAGACTACGACAAAGCAGTGAACACTCTCAAAACATGGGCGTCAATGACACAAGCCCCATTCATAACCGAAGTATACAAAATGAACGGAAAAGTACTAAACACATTCTGGATCGATAACGTTGTACTAGTAAAAGCAAAACTCTCGGTCATCAAAGACCTCGCATCCTATCCAGGAGTAGTAGAGGTCTTCGAGAACTTCCAAGTACACGTGATCGAACCAGTATCAAAACAACGTGTAAAAACAAGCAGCACGGTTGAGAGCTGGGGTATATTCAAGATCAACGCTACTGACGCTTGGAGCCTAGGCTACACAGGAGAAGGAATAAGAATAGCAGTACTAGACACAGGTGTAGACATAACACATCCAGCCCTCCAAGGAAAAATGCTCACACTCGACCCGACAAGCCCATACTATCCTGGAGGATGGATGGAGTTCGACGACAATGGTAACCCGGTACTAAGCGAGCCACACGATACAGACGGCCATGGAACGCACACGAGCGGAACCGCACTAGGAGGAGACACCTCTGATGTATTGATTGGAGTTGCTCCAGACGCAACTCTAATGCATGGACTAATCCTACCGGGAGGAGGGGGTACATTCGCGCAAGTACTCGCAGGAATCCAGTGGGCAGTAGAGCCCTTCTATATAGACCCTGACACAAGCGAGATAGTCTACACAGGCTTACCTGCCCACGTAATATCAATGAGCCTTGGAGCCTCCGGATACTATGGAACAGAGCTCTTCCCAGGCATAGAAGCAGCACTACTAGCAAACATCATTGTCGTAGCAGCGATAGGAAACGATGGACCAGGTATAAGTAGCAACCCAGGAAACATATGGGGCGTATTCGGCATAGGAGCAACAGACGAATATGACCAAGTAGCATACTTTAGCAGCGGAGAAGTCGTAAACTGGCCAGACCCGCCGACAGAATGGCCCTTCTATAACACCTATCCAAGCAGCTATATTAAACCAGACTTCTCGGCCCCAGGAGTAGACATAACAAGCTCAGTACCCGGCGGAGGCTACGAATCATGGAGCGGCACAAGCATGGCAACACCGCACGCTGCAGGAACAGTTGCTCTCATCCTTCAGGCCAGCGGATGGTATGAGAACCCAGTCGATGATCTTCCAGAAAAAGTCTATGAGATACTCCAGAATGCATCAGTAGATCTAGGAGATCCAGGACAAGACATCTACTATGGATACGGTAGAATAGACACGCTGACAGCAGTAGAAATAGCACAATCATATGCTAAGACTAGTGGAGTACAGGGACTCGTCCTCGACTCAGAAGATTATCAGCCGATCCCATGGACACAGGTATACGTGGTGGAGATTAACAAGACCTATCCTGTCAGACCCGACGGAACCTTTAAGATACCACTCGACCCAGGCACATACACTCTAGTATTCAGTGCCTGGGGATACCAGGAGAAGACTGTAGTAGTAGAGGTAATAGTATCAAATGGAACAGTAGCCGGCTATGTATACGATAGTGTAACAATGCTCCCCGTCTCCGGAGCAGAAGTGAGCCTCGTAGAAGCAGGAATATCAACATATACTAATGATACAGGATTCTTCGAGATAAGCGTACAACCAGGCACATACACGCTAGAAGTCTATGCATCAGGATACAACTTGTTCAATACCAGTGTAACCGTTAGAGAAAATGAAACAACAATAGTAGCAGTACCATTAACACCTCTAGGATCAGGCACCATAGAAGGATTCGTCTACGATAATTCAACAGGTCTACCCATAGCAAATGCAACAGTAGTAGTAGACGGCGGAGTACTATTCACATACACAGGCCCAGACGGTTACTATAACTTAACAAATGTCCCAGCCGGCCCCCATGTGATCACAGTATATGCTCCCGGCTATATGCCAGCGACAGAAAACATAACACTAGCACCCAACCAGACCCTTGTACTAGACTTCTACCTAGAGCCTATACCACCGACAGTAATAGTGTTAGGAAACATCGACTACTACACGGAGCCACACCTGGCAATGCTATTATCCGGGCTAGGATACCCAGTGCTAGAGTACGATGACGTAGCACTATTACTCTCAGACTGGGCGAATGGATACATTAATCCAGTAGCAATCGTCGTCGATCATTTCAAGCCCAACAAGTACGATGATCCAACACTAGAAGAAGTACTAGGACTACTAGTCATGGCAGACTTTACAAACACACCACTAATATTCCTGGCCACAAGCTTCTCAGGAACAACTGCAATTGACGCGCTCTACCTCTACTCCAACGATATAGTTAGCGCCGGATATCCAGCACCAATAGCAAAATCCTATGATTATCCGTCGCCCGAATATGTAAGAGTAAACATGCTGGTACCATCTCATCCAATATTCGATGGTGTGGTGCCAGATAATGATACATGGTTCTATCTAGCCGACCTTGATCTCAGCTTCTATGCAGACTACGTAGTATATGATTGGAACACAAGCGTGCCAGTCACACCAATAGCAGAAATAGTAGACGACTACTATGGTGTAAACGGAACATCCATAGCAGTATGGACAACGCCAGGAGGCGCGACATGGATATACATGGCTAGCTTCGGAGAATCATACTGGATGCAGTATATTGATCCCGGAAGCGACGGATTATACAGCAACAACACAGAGCTTGTCCTAATGAATGCAGTAGCTTACGCAATAGCTACCAGACCCACAACCACGCCAAACAAGCCACTACCAGCAAGTATAATCACAAGCCTACAGAAACTAACACCATCAACAATAGAGCCATCATTATACACAAACATCACAGTCCTCCTCGACAGGCTACCATACGGATACGTAGAAGGAACGATCGCCGGAAGCGACAATGCTCTATTAGCAGGGGCCAAGATTGTAGTCCTAGGAACACCAATTGAAGTCTACGCCGGTACGGGAGGATACTTCAAGTTCTGGCTACCAGCAGGCAACTACACTCTAGAAATATCAATGCCCGGCTATAAGACAACATACGCCAACGTCACAGTACAAGTCAACGAGACTACACAGGTAGGACAAATAATACTCCAGTACGTGCCAAGAATAGCGATCCTATACGACTACCAAGGAGAGCTCAAGAACATAATACAAGACCAACTAGGATGGTACGCAGAAGACTTAAACGACCCGTACTCCTTCGCCGAAGCCCTCTACAGCGGATTCTTCAACGCAGGCATATGGGCAGGCTACTACTATGCACCGTTCCCATCATACGATGAATTCTACGCTGTATGGAACGCTATAAACGACACCGGCATAAGCGTGATATTCATGGACCAGTGGAGCAGTCCATGGTACCCAGACCTATTCGGCTACGGTATAAACGCAATGTACAACTACCTATCAGATCCATCAACAAGAATAGTAGACGACTTCTACGGAGAAATATACATCCAGATAACAGAGGCAAGCCCATTATTCGAAGGCTACAATGTAGGGGACATAGTAAAGATACTAGAAGCCAACCCAGGAGGCTGGGGCACAGACTACGCTGCATTCTCAGGGTTCAGCGGAACAACCTTAGCCAAACTAATGCTAGGCGACGGATCAATCCCAGGTGATGCAATAGCCTACAAAGTACTAGACAACGGAGCAAAGATCATACTATTAGCAAGCTGGGCACCCGAAGAATACCAAGACATAGAATTCTGGACCCCCGACGCATACAATATATTCCTAAACGCAGTCAAATGGGCAGCCGCAAAGCCCTTCAACGTAACACCGTCAGAAGTAAATGCCACCGTAGGTGACACAGTAGAGTTCCAGTTCTCAGATCTACCGGCAGATTACCAGGTAAACGTCTACCTAGACGGAGAATACCTACTAAGTGTTACAACAGATAGGAACGGAACCGCCACAGTAACCTTCACAGTCCCACTAATACCAGGTGGTAAACACTCAGTAGCATTCGTAGGAAGCGACGAGATCTACAGGGCGTATGCATCACTAACAGTAATGGCAAAACTCGAGATAACACCAATGAACACAACCTCACCAGGCACACTAGAGATCAACGCGACAGGACTCGAGAAAGAACAAATGGTCTACCTATACATGGACGGCAACTTCATAAGCATACTCAGATCAGATGCTAACGGCCAAATACTCACCACGGTAAACGTACCATTCGTAGCGAGCGGAGAGCACTGCATGAAAATTGTAGGACTCGACGGCTCAACAATAGCAAAGTCAAAAGTCTACGTAGAAAGCCTAATCGAAAGAATATATGGATCCGTAGGAAGCGCCTCCCTAGAAGACATACTATACATGATCCAGTCAATGAACATGAGCATAACAAGCATAATAACCGACGAGGCCGGCAACATCTACGCACTCGTCTCAGACAACTCCAACCAAATACTCTACAAATTAGACAACGTCGAGAACCTAATAACGACAAGCACAACCAACCTACAGAACCTAATAGACAACCTCAACGGTACTCTGCAAGGACTAATACAGGACGAGGCCGGCAATATCTATGCACTCATAAACACAACAAGCGGACAGATACTAGTTAAACTAGACGATCTCTCAACACAGATATCACAGGCAGAAAGCAACATAGTAAGCCAACTATCACAGCTACAGAGCCTACTAGAGCAAAACGTAACACAGCTAAGCAGCCAACTAGAAGAAACACAGGGCACAGCCAGCACAGGAGTCAGAGTAGGAGGAGTAGCCCTAGTAGCAGCAATAGCAGGAATAATCCTAGCAATAAGAGGAGTAAAACCCTAAATATCAAAACCAATATACTACACAAATATTTTTCCTCTTCATACTCAAAGCACTTTTTATTGATTACCGCTCCAAACTCCTAATAACTACACTAAACAATATGACCCTTAAGACTCCATGATATCGACCAGATACAATACGTGGGTGTCAACCAGTATGGAGAATAAGTGTCAACCAATAATAGTCGTGAATGATACAGGTGCGATCCTAGCAGGTCTACCAATGAGTCTACCGGCAAAGCATGTTACAACTGAACAAGTAGTCCATGAAGTTATTGATCGCGAATCGAGAGAGCTACTATCAATGATGCTAGAAACTCAAAGACTAGATATCTTAAGCGTGGACTCAGACTCGTTTATGAAGGCAAGAAGCCTAGCCATTAGGAAGAGGAGACTAAACAGACTAAGCAATACTGACTTGTCGGTTCTAGCACTAGCCATATCTATAAGAGAAATGTGTCCAGAGAGCAGAGTCCTTGTTGCAACAGATGATTATACACTCCAAGAAGCAGTAAGGCTCGCTGGACTCGATTTTATAACCGTAAGGTATCGTGGCATAAAATAGGTTATTCCGGTTCCTTCGACTTAATGAGTGATAGATACTTTGAAATCTCCTTCTCTAAGTATTCTATTGCTTCGTCTTTTGTTACCTCTATAAGGATATCTCC
>JALUDS010000082.1:0-30020 GCA_027043945.1 Acidilobaceae archaeon | reverse complement strand
CGCCTGGTGCGCCCCGTAGGGCCTGGGCCCTTGTCTCAGTGCCCATCTGGGGGCTCCCGCTCTCACGGCCCCTACCCGTCGTCGGCTTGGCGGGCCATTACCCCGCCAACTACCCTGATGGGGCGCAGCCCCATCCTCGGGCGGTACCACGGGCGAACCCCCGTGGCCCCTTTCGGCGGAGAACCGTTCCAGGCCTCCCCGCCTATCGGGGATTAGCCCCAGTTTCCCGGGGTTATCCCCGTCCCGAGGGTAGGTTAGCCACGTGTTACTCAGCCGTTCGGCACGCCCAGCGGCGGCTGGGCGTTCGCCTCCCATGGCTTAGCCCTACCCCGATAGCGGTCGGGTCCGGCAGGATCAACCGGAGTTACGGCCGCGGCTGCCTCCGCAGCCTGAGGGCTGGGCGCAGCCGTGGGCCGCCTATTCGTGGGCCCAGGCCCGCCCGGGCTAGCAGGCGGGCTTGTCTCGGAGCCCCATGTCAGGCCTGAACTTCCCCGGGATAGATTCCCGGGGGTGTTCAGGCCCCCATATCTCAGCGTAATTGTTTCCGGCGCGCCGTGTTGTGTGTTTCACCCCGGCGCGCCGAGAGTAGTCTGTATGTCGGGGAGGGGATATAATGTTTTTGGGTCGGTATGAGGGGTTCTAGTATTACCGTAACACGTGGATAACCCCTGGCTACATGATTTATACCTGTTTCGGGGTGCGGGGCGGTGCCGTGCAACCAGGATTGTATAGGCTTGTTGGGTCTCTTTCGAGGTGTTCTTCGCTCTTTGAGAATGGAGTTGTGCCCGCGGCTGGAGGCTGTAGGAGTCATCCATGGACGCTCTTCCTCGGGGCTTTGCCCCGCGTCCTCCCCGCGCCGCCGCCGGGAAGCCGCGGGCCATTAATAGTAGGTTTGGTTTGGAGGGGATAAAGTATTGGTTCTGGTGGATGCGGCGGGCTCGGCCCTGCGCGGGGTCTTCACCTAGAAGAGCCGTCCTCGTGTGGACGGGGTCTATCCGCCCTTTCGAGCCTCGTCATTGTCCCGCCATTATACATACGAATCCTTCCCCGCCCCTATATTTGCGTGGCTCCTCTGGAACAGGATTGTCGGCTGGACCATAGGTTAGTATACCGTGTATTAATCTCGGTCTCAGGCCCGTGTAATGGATCAGCGATATTGTTTCCTGGACAGTGTAGAATTTTGCCTTGGAGTAAAACACGTGTCCCTCTTGTCCCTTCTTTGTATAATGTTTGCCCCATGCCGAGTCTCTAGGTACAATGCATGCTATGAGTCGTCCTTCTTTTCTCAGGACCCTTGTAGCTTCTTTTAGTAACACTAGTGGATTATCGACAAAACACAGGGTTACTATCAATAAGACAGTATCGACGACTGAGCTACGAAACGGTAACCGCTCACCTCTTCCCAAGACAACATCTATGCCTCTTCTACTAGCATGCTCTAACATCTTATATGCTGGGTCGATTCCATATCTACATCCAAGCCTGCTGGCAAACCATCCAGTTCCAACACCTATCTCTAGACACCTTCCAGGATCCGTGCCCAGAATACTCTTGAGTAGGCGTAGCTCGTTCTCAGCCGTTATTCTATGCTCCTCATACCACTTATCATACCGATCTGCCAGCTCGTCGAATATCATCCAACTCGTCAAAAAGCTCCCCAAATAAAGATTATACCTGCAGGAGACCGTTATAGATAACTCTGGGGGATGTCTAGGCAGGGACGTTCCGAGCATCGTGCAATGACGAAGGTCTGGAGCGAGAGGAACCCCTATACCATGTAACGTATAGATCGTTAACAGCCTAGAAGCAGAGTGCTCTCTGCAACGAGTGTGAGGGAACAGCTTAATATCCACTTGTTTTACTGGATAATTGAGAACAATAGGACGGGAACATCTATGAATGCCTGCCCCTCAACCTAGTACTGCTCATCCACAAATAGCTTGCGGTGCAACGAAATGGATCTCATGAGCCTACTCACGGGCCTAGAGAAATATGGTCCGCCCGGACTATTCCTAATGGCATTTATAACGAACCTTATACCAGGGTTTCCCGCATTATATTTAACATTCGTCGGGGCATACGGGGCACTTGTCCACGATCCAATAAAACAACTGATAGTAGTCATAAGCGCCGGAGTGGGGGCAGGCCTAGGAAAGGTAGTCGTCTTCTATACAAGCAATGTATTGGCAGGGAAATCCGAGACCATTAGAAGAAAGAGAGACGAGTACACATGGGTTATCAACGAGTCTAAGAGGGGAGTATTCCTCCTAGTACTCTTATTCGCGTCTCTCCCCCTGCCGGACGACGTATTATACATCCCTCTTGGAATCTCTGGATTTAACCCAATCTGGTTCGCAACAGCAGTCATAATAGGAAAAATCCTCCTCACCGCTCTAGTATTATTCCTAGGCATGACATACTGGGAACTCCTAGAAAAATACTTTGGCTCCGAGACGGCTAACGGTCCCCTAGCACTAGTAGGCATAGCAGTCGGAACAATCATAGTAACCGGAATAATCTTCTCAATAGACTGGAAAAGGATCTATCTAACCTACAAGGAGAAGGGAATACTGAGAGGAACATACGTCTTCTTCGAAGAGCTCTTCTACGTATTCACGCTTAGACCCTTAAGAAAATGGCTCGCAAAGAGAACCGCCTCAACAAATAATCCCAAGACGTCAACACAATAGCATTACAATAACCCTTTTTCAAAAACTCCGAACAATCCTATTATAATCCCGGGGCGATGGCGAGGATAGCGGTCTCCGAGATAATGAGGATAGATCAACCAGCGGAGCCCCTCATAGCAGGTAACAGAGACTTTTGCCGTTTCTTGTCTTATAGAACCAGATCAGCCATTGAAACCAGGCATAATATTAAGAATCCCAGAGAAACAGACAAAAATAATGTATCACGGTTCCGAATAGTGCTCGAGCCATCCAAGCCGCTTAACCCCATACAATAACGGTGCAAAACAATGAAGCTAAGCCCGGCAAAGGCATTCATAGCACGCTATGGAGAAAGAGGCTACCTAGTACTAAAAGCAATACTAGAGGCTCGAGCCCACGCCTGGACAGGAACCGAGCTCGGAGACTTCTCCTATAGACACGTAAAAGAGGCTATAGAAAAATACGGCCTATCCTACAATCCCTCGCCACTCCTAAGAAAACTCGAAAAAGAATACGGCTTAATAGAAACAACATATCGCTCATCAACACAACACTGGTGGCGTATAATCAACCCAAAAGAAATAGAGCGTGCAGTAAAGGAGTACGAAGGAAAAGAAGACGAATCAGACAGATACGAGGAGGACTACAGGGCTCGCATGCTCAGGATACAGTTCCTGAGTCTTGACCCCGAAAGAATACTCGAGACTCTGCAAAACCTGTCTCGAAGAAAAAGACTATCATCATATGAAAAGAAGCTCCTCAGACAGATAGTCTTCGAAGACCTCCCCCACATAGTATCGTTCCTAGAGCAGGCCTCAGCCGAATATCCCTCCGAACTCTCAAGAGAGATCGCAATGGCAGAAGCAATAATCTCCGCTGCAGAATCACTTGTAGCTGGGAGAAAATCGCCTGGAGCAGTCCGGCTCAAAAGAAATAATATACCTACAAGACTCCTCGACTAACAGCAAACTCTAATCTATCGAGGAGAGCTTTAAACGCCTGCTTCAATACAAGTTTATTATCATAATCGTTGATAAGTCTCATCGCCTCCTCCCTGTCTTCACGTAACTGCTCAACATATCTAATAATGTTCCTTGTCGCCCGTATCGCGTCATCAACAACTGTGACCGTAGCCTTCTGAGCAGTCCTGCTGAAGGGATTAAGATCTATTGCAGCCACCTTTTTACCCCATCGTACAAGTGCTTCTGTACGGTCACCATCCTCTATAGCTAAAAGCACGAAGTCAGCTGATGCAATACCTTTCCTGCAGACAATTCCCCTCTTACTTTCAAGCCCTGGAACATATGTTTTCTCGCAATCAGGAGGAAGAATACGTTCTACGCCGTACTCTCTGAGGAACTCGTAAATTCTTACAATCCTCTCCTCTGTTCTATGGAACAGGTTCACCTCGACATAGGCGCCAGAAACTCTTGAGAGTTCAGCGATCTCCTCGGGAGCTAATGCAGCATAGTTTCCGTTTACACTAATAATGGGTCTGTTGGATGCCACAAGGTATGCTGCGACAACTTTTTCAGCATGATCGGCGAACCCATGAGTTTTTTCTCCCAACAGATAATCGAATGCTTCGCCGCGTCCATGAGCTATTAGTCCATGTAGTACAACTATTCCTTTCCTATATCCTTCAACTATCTTTTCCCTTGTCATCAGTGAGTGATATCTCGGATGGGACTTGGGAATATCTGTCACTCCACCACACCCTTGGACCATGCTCGCTTGGCATTAACCTCCTTACATGATATCTCTCGGCCAACAATATATCTCTCGCATCCAGAAACTGGTCTTCCTCGATAAAAAGCACCAGCAGTTTTTTCTTAACATAATATCCGATTATCCCAGGTATCCTGGAAAGAAACTCTTTGTCTACGCCGGTTGTAGCTAGAAGCTTCATCTGCTCCGTGAATCGCTGGGATTCCTCTATAAATGACTCGACTGTCTTATCGTCGCGTATTCTCATTATTGAGTTGAGAGCAAGATCTCTTCCATACTCTATATACCGTTGTCTCAGTAAGTCCCTGGTATGCATGGCTTCTCCTAGCTCAACAACTAGTATCTCGATACTTGATGGAAACATAATACAGTCTGTCTTACCTATTCCAGGAGCCCCAGGCTGGTATCTTATAACTACTCCAATACCGCAGGATACCGATAATACGTCCCCCAGTCCTGTTCTCTCCTCTATCTCTGCACGATGTGCTGCCCGGAGAGCGTCCATATAACTTAGCCTATTCATTGAAACTAGTGCTAGAGCATAAGTTATAGCTGAGGCGGCACTTACAGCGTATCCTTTAGCCGGCGGAAGCGGTGCTCTAATAATAGATGGATGGTCTTCTACTCCGAGGATTGAAGCAGTTCTCCTCATAGTGGATGTAGTTAGGGGCTTGTCTCCTGGAACACACGTTTCAAAACGTGGTTCGACGGCTATTCCTACACCTAATGATCCAGTTGACAAATAGGAGCTTGTATACACTGGGACAAAAATTGAAGTTATATGGTGGGGTGAGGATGCACACCACGCCACGGCAGGCACCTTTGTAGATCTGACTTGCACAGACATGGCATTCTCTTACTGGATGCAGTAGTAGATACTAGCTCCTAGCAATGATGTCTAGGGAAGGTGTTGGCGGCATTCTTCTCTTGTGCTCGGATTTGACGTATAGCTCGTAGACCCTCCTCGCTTTTTCTAGCGATATACCTGTGTAATCAGGTATTTTTTCTAATGGTATGTTTTTGTCGAACATCGAGTAGAGTATGACGTCTATTTCATCATATGATATACCGAGCTCGCCCTCTGCCGTCTGACCTGGCCAGAGCCTAGGACTACTCGGTTTGAAGGCTATGTCATGAGGTACTCCCAGATACTCGGCAAGTCTCCTCACCTGGCTCTTATAGAGTATACCGATCGGCAACATGTCCACGGCTCCGTCACCGTACTTTGTAAAGTAGCCTATCAGGATCTCGCTTCTATCACCGGTACCTGCAACGAGAAGGTTGTTCTTGTTGGCATAGTAGTATAGTATAGTCATCCTAATCCTTGCCCTAAGGTTTCCAAGAGGAACCTTGTCTTTCTCCTCGTCCTCATATATTGGTAGGCTTGACTTGTAGACGTCGACTATAGGTGAGATATTAACTATGTGTGTTTCTACGCCTACCAGCTTTGTAAGACTCTTTGCATCTTCGACATCCTTACTTGGTGTTACAAGAGCATCCGGCATTATGAGTGCTGTTACCCTGTCTTTGCCTAGAGCCTTTACGGATAAGAAGAGCACCGTCGCGGAGTCTACTCCTCCACTAACTCCTAGTACTACCCCTTTGGCTCCAGCACTCTCTACTTGATCAACTATGAATTCCGCTATCCTCTCAGCTGTTTTCTCGTAATTTATCGAGACAACGTCGTTAATCGTTATCTTCTCCGCCAACCCCCATCACCCTTCGCTTACAACGTTAAGAACTGTATCTAGTATTCTCCTAGCAAGTATCTCTTTATTTATCTTCCCAAGTACTTCCTTTATAACACGATCCTTCCTCCTCCATAATAATAAAACATCGAGAAAATCCGAACCAAAACCTGCTCCAAGCGTCGCCACGTTATTAGCCACAACCACATCTGCACCGTACTTATCCATCTTCTCCCCAGCTGCATCAACAAGGTCCTCGACGGACTCAACGGTTTCTGCAGCGAACACTACTAAAGATCCTACTTTTCCAGAGGCTGCTTCAACGACCTTGGGTGTGGGTACAAGCTTTAGCTCAAGGATCTTTCCACTCCTTATTTTTCCTGATACTGTCTTCTCAGGCGTATAATCGGCTGGAGCAGCGGTTGCAACCATAATATCGATTTTATTATTCTCAACTATCCGTTCAACAGCCTCCCGCATATCTTTAGTCGTGTTAACCCATACTTGATCTACGAAGTGCGGAGCTTCGACCTTCATGGCACCATGGACAAGTACAACCCTAGCTCCTCTAGCCCATGCTTCAACTGCTACCTCTACTCCCATTCTCCCACTGCTGGGATTCGATATAAACCTAACAGGATCCAGCCATTCTCTAGTAGCACCTGCTGTTACTAGAACCGTTTTTCCACGCAGATCCTCGCCCCGGGATAGATAAGCCGCAGCAGCTCTACCTACGAGCGCGGGATCAGGGTATTTTGCTACGTCTTCTTCTATTATCGGAGGGATGACTCTTATTCCGTCCTGGACTAACAGGTCTATTACTCTTCTGAACGCTCTACTATTCATCATATTGTAGTGCATCGCGGGTACGACAACTACTGGTTTCCCTTGGCCCGCGAAGGACACCGCCATTAGACTAACAGGGTTGTCGAGGACGCCATACGCCATCTTTGAAAGCGTTGAAAGAGTTGCAGGAGCAACAATCATGCCATCACATCCACGCATGAGCGAAATATGCTCTACTTCCCCTCCCATATCTATTATCGGGGGCACTCCAGAAGCCCAGTACAATAGTTTTTCTCCTATAAAGTCCAGCACAGGTCGCGTGGCTGCAAATATTACGTTTGCTCCGCGACGAATAAGCCATCTCGCCATATCTATCGATTTGTAGACCGCTACGCTTCCAGTGAGCCCTACAACTATACATTTCCCTGCTAGATACTTGTTGACGCTACCATGTATATCGCTAGTAGGATGCCACACCTCCCTACTCCATAGCGATTTCTTCGTCAACAATTATCACGCTCTACCCTATAACTAGCACCACTATCTGAATAGTAGGTTAACAGGGTAATCTATATTCGCTCCACTACCTCAAATGAAATACTTGAAGAATCATAAGCAGAAGACTCGTGGTTCAAAACTCTATTGCGCCGTGGTGGTATAGGTAATGGTGATTTCAGAGCCCCTGAAAGCACGAGACAATAAGGCAGGATTCATAATACGGAAAGCGAAAGTAGAAGACTTACCGTCGGTCATGTTAGTGAACATGAGATCTCTCCCGGAAAACTATTGGTATGGGTTCTTCTTATCTATTCTAAATGAGTGGGGAGAGAGCTTTTTTGTGGCTGAAATTGACGACACTATTGTTGGTTACTCTATGTCACGTGTAGAATATACTATAGATCCTGTTCTACTCGGCGTATATAATGAGCTAGAAGAAGGATCGGTCGGAATAATAGACAAGATGAAGCATATGTTCTCTGCTCCTACACGGGTCGGACATCTGATCTCCATAGCTGTGCTGGAAGAATATAGAGGTAGAGGCATTGGTAGCGCCCTTCTCCAGCATACTATTGATGCTATGAAAAACGTATACAAGGTCGTGTCTATTTACTTGGAAGTCCGTGTCTCAAACATAGGAGCTATAAGGCTATATGAGAAATTTGGATTCAAGAAAGCAAGAATCGTGAGAGAGTATTACAGAGATGGAGAAGACGCGTATGTTATGGTTCTCAAGTTATAGGCGGAAAAACAGTCTAGAATACCTAACTGTTAAACTTGTATTACCATTCTATACCTAGCTCTGATTTGAATCTAGAGTAGAGATCTTCTACCTTGCTTACCCATTTTTCAAGATCATCGGGGTTCTCTGGATATTCCTGATAGAGGTTCTTTATCTCCTTCATATAGTTTCCTACAGTTCTTAGCTGAAGTAGCATTACTGGACGTTTGAGCATGCTTATGAGGACTCGTGCTTTGTCGAGCACGCCTAGGTTTGCTTTTAGCTCTCCGTCGGCGCTTATTGTATATGCGTCGTCTGCTTTTACTACTCCGTTCTTAAGAGCCCATTCTATTTCTTCGTCGGTCAGTGACTGCAGGTATATCCTGAATATGTCTAGTGCCGCTTGCTTCGCTCCTATACCTTTCATATAGTCTAGATTGGTCTTCCATAGTGGACCGTATCTGGAGAAGTCGCCTTTCTCGAATGCCTCGACTATAGCCTTTGATGCGTAGAAGGCGGCGCTCATTGCATATCCCATTCCTCCGCCGTGAACGGGGTTTACTGTGTATCCATTGTCTCCTATTCCTAGGAAGTTGTCCCATACGAGTGTGTTTGCTGGTCTTCTTGTTGGCACCATTGCTCCTGCATCTGCTTTTACTCGTTTGACATTTCTCAGCTCTGGGCGGTGCGCTAGTTCTTTTTCATATATTTCCTTGGGACTCGGATAACCTCTTCCTCCCTGTACTCCTAGACCTACGTTAACGCTGCTAGGCCCCTCTGGGAAGAACCACCAGTATCCTCCAGGGGCGATCCTCTGGTTGACGTAGATCCTAATGTATTGATAGTCCTCGATAGTATCTTCTAGATCTAGTATTTTTCTATATGCTATGTTCGCGTCTGTTGACTTTAGAGGCTCGTTTACTGGCCAAGTCTTAGGAAGACGTCTTCTCAGAACAGCGCCGGTGCCCGTTGCGTCTACTACTATTTTCGCTTCAAAGACTAATTCTCCATTCGAATTCTTTGCTTTTACACCAATTAGTTTACCGTCTTCAAGTATGGGTGCCTTGACCTGTGTTTTGAGATATAGGTCTACTCCAGCCTTCTCTGCCTCCTTAAGAAGCATTTTTCCATACTCGTTCCTGTCTATTATGTAGCCTAGGCCCTTTACACGTAGTCGTATTTCCTCCGATGGACTGTAAATGTCGATTCCTTCAACGCGGTTCTTTAGTGATGGGCCTGATGGCTTTGGAAGACCTGTCTCATCAAAATGATGCTCTCCTATTGCGTCACCACATGGCTTTCCCCAAATACCATCCCAGTCTACGAGATCGATGCCAGCAACCTTCAACCCAGTATTTCTTAATAAGTAAACAAGCGATGAGCCAGCAGGTCCCAAGCCTACTACTACTACGTCGTATTTCAAACGATTATCCGACACTATCTCCACCCTGTCTAGACTACTAGTAAGACCACTTTTCAAATGCACTATTAAGTATAGATAAATATTGGTCTTCGATAAAATGCGTATGATAACTGTTTTTCCTCCAAATGAATAAGTACACTAAAATACTATATTCTTCTAAAATGGAGGTGACTGAAATGGAGTGGAGAAAGAGAAGAAGCATATTCGACATATTCGACGAAATAATCAGAGACATCGAGGACACTATGAGGAGCTTTGAAGAAGAATTCGAAAGGCTTCTACGTGAAGGAGGTTCTAATATACGTGGACCGTACTATTATGGCGTAAGGATAACAATAGGTCCTGACGGTGTTCCACGAGTCGAAGAGTTTGGAAACATTAGAAAGACTAAGTTTGGTAAGACCATAGTCTCAGAGGAGATAGAGCCTCTAGTAGATGTAATAGACGCAGACGACGAAGTATGGGTAATAGCAGAGCTACCTGGAATACCAAAAGAGAAGATAAAGGTGAAAGCGACAGAAGACTATGTTGAGATCCGTGCCGAGAATGGTAAAAAGTACTATAAGAGAATCGAGCTACCGGTAAAAGTCGATCCAAGGACTGCAGTCGCGAAGTATAAGAACGGAGTGCTGGATATCAAGCTAAAGAAAAAGGAAAAGAAAGAGACGAAGGAAGAGACAGAAATCAAAGTTGAGTAACGCTCATCAAAAATCACGTCTATGGGAGCTCTAACCACTCAGGCTTCTTTCCAATACAATAGTCATCGAGTGGTTCTTCCTCTACATCATCTCCTACAACTTTAGAAGCACCCTCATAATCACATATAACGAGCGTGAACTTCTCCAGCCCATCTATAGCTCTCTTAAGCCACTTCTTTTCCTGACGACACTGTTCATTATCTGTGTCACTGCATGCAATCGATAAAGCCTCCTGGAACCTGTGAAGAACACCCTCAACTGTAGTTATAAAACCCGTGCTTGCCGGGCCTGGTATCATCTCATAGCCTTTTTCTAATATTGCTAGATAAGAATATGCCGATTTAACAAGCAAGTATCTTAGCTGTTTTTCGCCCTGGACATGGACGATAATCTTCTTAGGACGTGTTGGCTCAGCTAGCTTCACGTCTCTAAACTTATAGCCGCAATTAGTGCATATACCTCTGGTCATCAATATCCTGTCAAAATAATCAACACTATACAAATACGATGATACTTCGAGGGATTTTTCCCCGCATACAGGGCATACAATCACGTCACTATACAGAAGAATGGGCTCCCTTAGCTCTACTTCTTCAATTTTATTCTCGTCGTCCATTAGGCTTCCCTCATCCTAAAAGATCAACAGCATCCATTATACTTTGAGCAACAACTCTCGCCATATCATCAGTCTGCTTTTTTAAGCACTCAGATAAGCAAATCCTGTAGCGTTCCCTGGGAACATTCCTGCATGTCTCCATCCTACATCTTTTTTCTAGCTTAGAGACGTCTAATGTGTATACAACTACGTTATCCTTGACGAACCTTTTGAGATACTGGTCCGTTCCAGAAACCGCAACTATTCTAGATACTATGCCTGGATCGACCAAGGACGAATCAAATATGAAAGCGTGTAGACTAGAGGATAAAGATCTAACAAACCTCTCTGCTATCTCTTTTGGATCCATTATTTTGCCTCGCATTAGCCGAATACCCCTTTATCAGTTAGACACTTTATTCTCCTATGTAACCCCTGTTCTTGATTTATATCATTAAAACTAAAATAACGAAATGGCACATCATAAAATAATGATTGGAAAGGATATTGGAGGGTTCAAAAATGGCGTCGACAGGACAAACCAAACTTCTCGATATAAAGAGATACTCGAGTGTCGGAGACCTAATTAAGGAACTCGACGCGGAGATAACTAGACTCAAGGGTGAACTAGGAGAGCTGCTCAGGAGACTTGAGAGTGCTAAGGCAAAAGCAGAAGTGCTTGTTAAACTAGAGAATTTACTCTCTACTGCTACAGGTGGAGGAAAGCTTGGAGGAACCGAGATACCTCTCGGCCAGGCCAAAGCTATAATCAATCCTACTCCAAAGCAGGAATTTGACATACTCGTCGATGTCGTGAGAAGTCTCCAAAACCGAATAATAGCTCTAGAAAGAGTAAGAAAAGACATGGATCCACTAGTAAGACTAGGCGACCTAGATCTGACACTTGAAGTAATATACGAGAATGGAATACCGTCACGGATCCTAGTCAAGATGTAGATCTAATAATTTTTATTATTTACATTATTATTAGAATAGACAGATTTCCGTGGTCTCAGACAGCCCTACTCATCACAAAGTCAGCGGTAATACCATACATCATCGACCAAAATCTTTTTAATAAATTATTATAATTATTCCTTCTTCTCTATTACTATATCTTTCGACCAATTTCTAATATACAAGCTAAGAACCATATAGTTTCTCTTCGCGGATTCAGGATCCATGCATCCAGTTTCATAAATAGTACCATCCTCTAATATAGCGCGCAGGCGTTTCCACTCCTTGGGAAATCTAGAATCTTCGCATGGCTCCATAGATACCTTCTTTACCTGGCCAACCATGGCCATTCCTTCTAGCTCTATCAGTTTCGGGTTCAATAACCTGTCCTTCATTTCAACCACCACATCCACTTTATCATGAAGTATTTTGTACGATCTATAATAGTATTGACTATTACTTTTGAACCTCAGCCGGATCAGCTGATGCTATTTATTTAATATATCATTAATACATAGAGCTTTTAACTCTCGTAAAAAACCACTCCACTAAATACGGTACAATTAGGTGCAGGAAGAATGAGTGAACGAAAAAAGCGCAAGAGAATGACCCTTCCAAAGAAGGCAGAAGATATACATCAAATAGTTCAAGAAGTAGAAGAAAGCCATGCACATGATCATCACCACCATCATCATCACCACGCTGGCGATTTAGACGAGCTACTGTTAGTTCTTGAACTACTAATAGACTCGATAAACGCTAATGTCAACAATCTCTCATCGCGAGTTACCCAAAACTCATACGAAATCGCTAGACTCTACAAGATACTATCCTATTTAGTTAAGGCCATAGCTACAGAGGATCCTGCGGAGAAAAAACAGATTTTAGAAAAAGCCATAGATCTCCTGTCGGCAACACATCCTATACCTGAGAGAAGCTAACACCGGAGATCTTAATCGTGAATCGAGACTTCTCCAGGATATTCTGTTAGCCCTAGATATACTACTTCTCCTTTTTCGGATGCCAGTCCAGAAACCCTAATTTTGCCTCCGCTATAGAATACTTCTCCGACATTATACTCGTACGATACGATAATTCTACCATCACTAGTTGTTATCCAGGGAGGATATGTAAGGGCTGATATTTGGCCGGGCTCAACAATCGAGTTAACAGACACCCTCTTTACGGGGGGTTTTCCTTCTATTATCTTGGCGAGACGAATTGTGTTTTCAACATCGTATCCTATCCATGTCACATGGACCTTATCGTTATTAGACCAGGCTTCCCCCCTTCTCCAGGAAAGAGATATCATTGGCTTTACAATGACTCCTCCGAGAAGTTTTCTCTGAATAACTGCTTCAGGGTTATTCTTAAAACCATATTTCTCGACGAATAATTCGTACATCACTTTGACGTTCTCGGATCCATAAACGATAATATCAAGGTCTGAATCCTTATGGAAGTACCCACCGGCATATGAACCAGTTACACCGACATCTTCTATCGAGAGACCAGAGTCCTCTAGTATTTTCTTCAATATACCCTGTATGTTTCTCTCAGAGTCCTGTGTCTCGCCACTAATTATTCTCTTTATCGCTTCTTTAGGAGTAATTTTGAAGAATATCTCTTCTACTCGTATTATAGGGATCCGTCCTCCATACAAGTCAACGTTTTCTGTCTTTATGTTTGATCTCTTGACAGCTCTTATTATTCCTAGGGGGCCATATCCCCTGATTATTCTGCAGAGACTAACACTTCTCAGACGCCACGGGCTTGGAGAATCACACACCTTATACTTAGGCATAAACACACAATAACCTTTAGGCGCTGGTAATCCGAGAGTCTGACCAAGTATAAGGGATCTGGTCATTACCACTTCGCCATAGCTACATCCTATATCTTCTCGAGATGCATACGCCATATCCCGCCCTCCCAGTCCGGCGTAATTATCCATTGAGACCTCCACATGTCGTAGTAGAGTCTACCCCTAATCAGATAACGACCCTGGGTAAGCTCAGTATACCGTGTCCTCCAGGTTTCCAGGATAAGAGGCTCTGTTAGCAAGTTATCCGGTAGATCCTCGGAAGATTCTATTATGCTAGCATTGGCAAGGATATATCTGGCCGGGGTAAGATATGCCTCTATACCTGGATCTTCAATAATTGCCTGTAGCATTATTTCTCCGTAATCTATGTATCGTTGTCTCCATTCTATGATTGTTGTTATCGAAGAACTTCTCAAAACTCTTAATGTGTATGGAATAGTGTTGAAGCATGAATCGAGAAGGCTATTATTAATTTTATTGATATTAGTTGAGATATCATTCTTTTTCCTTTTCGAGATAATTTCCTGAAATCTACATTGGCGTATTTTCCCTTTTCTCTTATATGATTCCAATATTTTGAATAGTTCTTCGTCATAATTCATAACTACTAGATCTACGTCGCTTTCCTTATTTTCACATCCGAGGGCCCATGAACCGGTTAGACCGAGCCCATATGATTCCAAAGCGTCAAGTAGCTCTACTATACTTCTGGGAAGACGATTCATATTTTGAGAATAAGATGAAGAAGGATTCACCCTTGATACGATTAACTTTTTCTCCAGTATAGGTGTTCGCCTACCAAAGTATGGGATGTATCTACATATGGAGTTCTCGCATAATGAGACTTTCCCACGGATTTTTCTACATCTATTCCTCATGTAGGGTTCAACTATGTACCCTGTGATTGGGTGCTCGTAGCCTCTAACATAGTAGTATGATATCTCTCCATTGATAGACGCCTCTATTATGCAGGAATCAAGACACTTCATTGAAATAGACCCCGGGGCTGGATTCTTCTAGGTATTAGATGAGTGCCGTCGCAGGAGCCGGCATTGAACCATTCTTTTCCGTAGAGACCCTCTCTACATACTGCATATTCGAGACCATAGTATTTGGCGGAATCAATAACCGGGCGAAGCAGGTTTATTCTAAGCTTTTTAGGGAGATATCTATAACCTTGCACGTACTCGCCATTACTATAGAGTTTCCGGAGTCTGTTGGCGATATCTGATCCTAGAGAACCGAGTAGCCTGACAAAGTTATCTGGCCTAGCTTTATAGGTTGATGTTACAATAAACCTTACACCGATATCCGCTAGTTGTCCTACGAGTTCTTCTATATCGTATGGATCATCGTTCACATACGGTATAATCGGATCTATTCTTACACCTATAGGCACGTCATTATCTGCTGCAATTTTTGCCGCCTCTATCCTCTTCTCCGGGGACGGGGCACCTGGCTCTAGGAGATATGAAATACTGGAATATATAGTGGTGATTGTTGGTGTGACCGCGACATTTCCCTTTTTTATGATTTCTAGGTCTCTAGTCGCATATAGTGTGCCCTTTGTTGTTATGAGAATTCTTCTTCCTAACGGTATAAGAATCTCCAATGCTGACCTTGTGAGCAGATAATATGCTTCTTCAGGCGGGTAGGGATCGCTACTAGTACCAATGTTTATCGGTATTTCTGGACTATACTTTGTGAGATCACGCTTTAGCCTTTTTACAAAGTCCTTCTTCGGGGAACTATCACGGAGTCCTATATATGCCGTAGCATAACAATACAGACATTTAAAACTACATCCAGTATATGGGTTGAGACTTAGTTTGAAGGGACATGTACAAAGAGGACTATTCCAAGGATCGAAAGGGTTTGAGTAGGCGATGACTTCCCTTAAAGCTCAACGTTGGCATGCCTCATCCTCATCTGGTCTTCTGAAACTCCTAGCTTAACCATTAGACTGTATATTATGCCGTCGAGGAATACGAGTGCCGTGTCCTCGAAGAGGGTTCCAAGTGGGGCAAATGGCTCGTGTATACCTAGTATTTGTCTTGCAAAGTAGTCGTCCATCTTTGTACTCTTAGTCCTGCCCGGAACCTTTACCACTATATCGGCAAGCTGCCCGAGGGGACTATCTGGATAAGTCGTTATCGCTACAACCGTAGCGCCGACCTGCTTAGCCGTTTCAGCCGCAGTAACAATTATCTTCGTCCTGCCTGATCCAGAAATAGCAATTACAACGTCGCCTTTATTGACGCTTGGAACTATTGTTTCACCTAAAACATACGAGTTGAACCCCATATGTAGTAGTCTCATCGCGAAGGCTCTTCCTACAAGACCGCTTCTTCCAGCACCCATTACAAGGACCTTTCTTTTAGGACTTGCATAGGCCTCGACTAGTACATCTAGGAACTTCTCTACCTGGCCGGGATCGATTATCTTAGATGCATCACTGATAAACTTGGCGATTTCCTGCATAGCGTTCAGTGCTAGGTCTGCATAGTTCGAGTTTTCTCCCATATACTACACACCTACAGTATCCATGTAGCCTTTCGTTTTCTGGAGGCAAAAATAAACACTTTCCCCAGGACTTAATAATCAATGGCCCCGCCGGTCTCACGTCCGCGGAGACCCGGAATCCCGGGGATGAAGATGATCGCGGAACGGTAAGGCGGGGCACATCCTTAACTACGGGCATCTCCGTAGAACCCTTGAGGTTGAGAAGAAGGGCTCAAGACCGGCTCGACATAGCCTCATCGGGCTTATAGAGCCCTCAACCGGCTAGGGGTCTATCATCGCCCAGGACTATGATATTTGGTTGTAAATTCAAGGGCTATAATTTTGCTGGAAAAGCTAGAAAGTTATTAGTCTTTCTGCTCCGGACATTCTTCTGTTTTAATTTCCTGTTTCTTCATTAGCTCATTCATTATCTCGTAGATCTTGTAGAGCATCTTACTACTTGCAATCAGCTCTTCTAGATCTTCGAGTCTTTCTCCCCATATCCCGTCTATCACTGCTACTATTTCTCTCGAATGCTCGTTACGCGTTTTCTTGAAGACTCCGATGTAGACTGGTATAAATATCGAGGCTATCCTTGTCACTCTTCCAAACGCTTTAACCAGTCTGTCAAGCTTGGATACGTCTATTCCTGGTTCAAGCACCAGCGAGCACTTTGAGGGCCTGCCTTTTGATAGATACCCTTTCTCTTTTAGATACGTGAAGACTTTGTGGCTCCTCTTCTCTTCCGGAGCTTTTAACTGGAATCTTTCTAGTCCGACGCGCTCTATTATGCCGTAGTCTAAGAGTATTTGGACGATTATCTCGGCTTTCTCCGAGGATCCTACAATCTCAGAGATCTCGTCTAGTGAGATTTCACCGCGCTCGCCTATAAGGGTAATGAGGGAAATTACTTCGTCTTCTAGCTCGCCGAGCTGTCCTATACGTGTGTCAACGATAAGAGTATCATCCTCGAGTTTAACTAGGGATCCTGTTGCGAGTTCGAAGCAGAGCTCTGCTTCTTCGGCTGCTATTTCGCTTGCTTCTTCTAGTTGGCTATGTAGGAGGAGCTGGTAACATCTCATTGGATAATATGCTAAGACGTGTCCCAGAAACTCTATCTTTCTATGGTAAAGCATGCTCTCGAGTACGCCTTTTAGCGAGGACTTGATTCTTGTCTCGAAAATCTTCCTTGCCTCATCACTGCTAATGCGTGGTCGTACTGTGTAAGCTTCCTCGGGTAGGGTTTCTTTTATTATGATTTCTTTACCTATGATGCGGATACCATACGCTTTAAGGGCCTCTGCCAGGTCTTTGCTCGGTGGAACCCTAGGTTCTACTATTAGGAAGTCGAGATCTTTAACCGCTCTAAGGTACTGGAGGGCGCCGATTGTTTCTGGTGTTATTTTTTCTGTCTTTATAATTGCTCCCTTTATCTCCAATCCGTTGATCTTTATGTGTATTGTGCAGAGTTCATCGATTGTTGCTATGCTGCTGATCCGGTAATCGCGGTGGCATTTCATCTTGCTATTTTCTTTTTCCACTTTAATCCCCGGAGCCTGTCTTAGTCTACCATGTGCTAGATTTCATGTAAGGATTAATAAGGTTCCTGCAGATTACTCTTGTTAAACTGGTCGTGTATGTTCCGGGTGCTGGTTGTTGGACTCTGACTTTGAAGGAGAGAAGATTGTAGTTGAATGCTGTGGCTCTATACTAGAGGTAACGCGTGCAAAGAAGGGCTTCTATGTCTGCCCAGTGTGTGGAGAATCGATTTTCTTCTCGGAGAAGGATCTCTTCCACCACATAGTGAGCCATGCACTGGATACTATAAGATACAGACATAGGATACCGAAGTTTAGGAAATAGGCTACTAGGGAGGGCCTTTTAGATATATTATTGTGTTATTGTTATTAAGTCGTCGTCGAAGATCGCAGTGGTAAGGCTCGGGGGTTCTCTTGTATCTGTAGGTATGGTATTTATTTCATCTATATCATATAGTTTTCCTATGTTCCTAAGGGCTTCGAATACTATCTTGTCTTTTAACTCGCTAAGCTTTATATCGTCGTCCACGATCTCTCTTGTTATTACTAACTTGCTCCCAAAAACATCTATTACGGCTTCTACCTCACTAAAGCATATTCCGGGATTTGCGAGGTTCACATTTACAAGTTCAAAACCTAGATAAAGCCCATACTCGTCTTCTAGAGTCTCAAGTGCTTTTCTAACCGCCTCTATTACCTCTATGCTTGTAAACATTGTTATCTCGATTTTTATCGATGGATATTCGTAGTCGTTGATTCTTCTCGGAGGAGACTCCTGCACGGATGTAACACCTCAAGCTCCGAAAGTATTCTTCTCGTCCAGAACCACTTATATAGGGAAAAACCCGGTATTTGATAGGTAACATTTAAAAATAAACTCATAGAACCCGGGCTCTCTCCAATAACTCTAGATCCTCTGATGAAAGCCTCCAACCCATAGCTCCTAAGAATTCCTCGACACGATGTTTTTTCTCCGTCTTAGGAATAGCGATGACTCTTGGCCTCGATATAACGTAGTTTAAAGCTACCTGTACAGGCGTCTTCCCATACTTCTCCCCTATCCTTGTAAGTAACTCTAGTCTTGATACAGAGCCCCTCTCTATAGGTGTATAGGCTTGGATCGTTATTCCATGATCAATAGCATAGGGTATAAGCCTCTTTTCCGGCTGACGATAAACAACACTATAACGTACCTGGTCAACAACTATCTCGTGCTTCCTCGTAGATACTAGTGCTTCCTCCAGTTGTGAAACCTCAAAATTACTAACGCCTATATACCTTGTATACCCCTTCTCCGCTAGATACTCTAGCGCCTCTATTTGAGACTTAATATCGACAAGACTATCAGGCCAATGAATCAATACTAGATCAACCTGTGAGAGACCTAGCCTAGATAAACTCGCCCTCATAGCTTTCTCGGCTAGATCCCTGCTCCTAAATCTATGAGGTAGTAGTTTAGTTGTTACAAAAACCCGGTCTCGCCCCACACGTTTAACGACTTCGCCTACTATTTCTTCGGCAAGACCATCTCCGTACATCTCGGCTGTATCAATATTGTCTATTCCATTTTCAACGGCGTATACCAAGGCATCTATCGCCCGACTCCTATCACGTATGTTCCAAGTCCCAAGACCTATCGCGGAGACCCTCTCCCCCGTCTTACCGATCTCTTTCTTATCCTCATAGCATATCGGGAATAGAGGCAACGCAATCACCCTACTACTAACCATTAATTAACCGTGTAACGAAGCCAAATATTATAGGTGCAAGTCTATGAATGAAATCAAAAGTTCTCTAGATAAAATCCTTGACCTTGTAAACGCTGAGAACAAGTGGAGACTCCAAGAAACAATCAACCTAATAGCAAGCGAGAACGTCATGAGCCCCCTGGCGCTAAAAGCTTATCTGAGCGACTTCATGTACAGATACGCTGAAGGAAAACCATTCAAGAGATACTATCAAGGTACAAAAATAATAGACGAGCTAGAGGTGTACACAGCACAACTAATTGGAGGAGTCCTAGGAACCGAGTACGTAGAACTTAGACCTATAAGCGGGACGATAAGTAATGCGGCGGTGTTCCGAGTACTGGCAGAGCCTGGTGATAAGGCGGTAATAGCCCCGGTACAGGCGGGAGCACATGTAAGCCATACGAAATTCGGCACGCTTGGAGCTCTCGGCATAAAACACATTGAAATGCCCTATGATCCGGAAAACATGAATGTAGATATCGATGGGGCCGTAAAGTTAATTGAGGAAGTCAAGCCTAAGTTCGCGGTTCTCGGTGGAAGCGTATACCTCTTTCCTCACCCGGTTAAAGAAATTGCAGACGCAATACACAGCGTAGGAGGCAAACTAGTATATGACTCCGCTCATGTATTCGGACTAATATTCGCTGGAAAATGGAGAAATCCACTACACCATGGAGCCGATGCTATGACGGCCTCAACGCATAAGACATTCCCAGGACCCCAGGGAGGCCTAATAGCATTTACCGAAAAAGTCCTCTATAAGAAAGTATCAAAGACCATATTCCCATGGTTCCTCAGCAACCACCACCTCCACAGAATACCGGCCCTTGCAATCACTGCACTCGAAATGATACAATATGGAGAAGAATACGCCGGCCAGATAATCAAGAACGCAAAAACCCTAGCTGAGGCACTAGCAAGCGAGGGATTCAAGGTTATAGGAGAACACCTAGGATACACGCAAAGCCATCAGGTCCTAGTCGACGTCAGAGAACTGGGAGGAGGAGCAAAAACCGCCAAGTTACTCGAGGATGCTAACATAATCGTGAACAAGAACCTCCTACCATGGGATTCCCCAGAAGCCGTGAAGGATCCAAGTGGGCTAAGACTCGGCGTCCAAGAAGTAACTAGATGGGGTATGAAGGAAGATGAAATGAAAGATATCGCAAGATTAATGGCCGAGCTACTAATCCATAAGAAGCCTGTAGAAGATGTGCAAAGAAAAGTAATAGAATTCAAGAAGAACTATATGACTATCCACTATGCGTTGGATGGCGAAGTTACAACAATATTAGATCTAGTAAGATAGCCCCTTCCCCATCTTATACCAGCTTTTTCGAAACGGAAAACACCTATTAGATCCGAGACACTAATAATTAAATCGCGCGCCGACCCGCGGACAGGGCCGCAGGCCCTTTATGGGATGAGAGCGGGGACTATACAAATCCTACATAATTATTCGCATCACTATAAGTAAGCGTATTATCGAGAACAAACAGGATTCTATTAATGGGATGAAACCCTTGGAGGAAACCATAGAAGAAAAACAACACACGGCGTGGATCATAAGCGTAGGCAACGAGCTACTCATAGGTAGAATAGTTAACACAAACGCTTCATGGCTAGCAGAACAATTGACGCTCCTAGGCTATAGGATCGAGAGAATAATAACCGTGCCAGACAATGAAGACGACATAGCAGAGGAGGTTGGCCGAGGCTATACACGAGCAGGAATTATAATAACTACAGGAGGACTAGGTCCTACTTACGATGACATGACCTTATCGGGAGTGGCTAAAGCCTTCGGTCTCCCACTGGAGCTGAATCCTGATGCAGAATCGATGGTAAGGGACTTCTATTCCTCAAGGGGGCTCGAACTCACAGAGGACAGGATAAAGATGGCCTATTTACCGCGCGGAGCCAAGCCAATCAGAAATACGGTAGGTGCGGCGCCGGGCTCTCTACTCGAAATAAACAACGTTTTGATAATCTCTCTACCGGGAGTCCCTTCAGAGATGAAAGCAATATTCCTGGAGGAGGTTAAACCTATCCTAAAGAAACGTGCACCAAATAAAGCCGTAATAGAATGCGGTATAGTCACCCGCGAGGTGCCCGAATCGGGGCTTGCACCATACCTAAAGAAGCTAGCCAAAAAGTATCCAACAGTCTATTTAAAAAGTCATCCTAAGGGCCATGAACTCTCGTCGCCAATACTAGATATCCGTGTATTGACCTTTAGCAGAACGCTCCAAGAAGCTAAAGAATTAGCGGACAAGATACTTTCCGAGCTAGAAGACTACGTATTGGAGCTAGGAGGAGAGATACGTGAAAGACATTGTAGGTCTCAAGATTAAACTCACGTTACTTATTGCAGGTTTCTCATCCCTTATATTTATAATAGCTAGCCTATATCATGTGAAGCCTCTCCTCGTCGCCTCAGCGATAATTCTTCTATTATCGCCCTTCATATCACTACTGATAGTTATACGCATAGCCAGGAGCGAGGAGGAAGAAAATACATATACAAGGGAATAAAATAACCTGTTTATCCACACACTATCTTCTGGTGAGATTAAGTGTCCATGGAAAAACCAAAATTCCCAGTAATAAGAGGACCTAAAGAAATAATCGATAAGATAATAAAAGCTCTCAAAGAGGTCTATGACCCAGAGATCCCAGTAAACATCTATGATCTGGGCCTCGTCTATGAGATCAGTGTGGAAGGAGAGAAAGATAAGCCGATAATACATGTAGTAATCACCCTTACAGCAGTAGGATGTCCAGTAGCAGGTGTTCTCGCCGCATACGTAGAAGAGGCCATCAGAGACGCAGTACCAGAAGCACAGGACATAATTGTAGACGTAACATTTGATCCTCCCTGGAGCCCCGACTTCGTTACCGAGGAAGGAAGGGAGATGTTAAAAGCCGTGTTTGGATATGATGTGGTTGAGCAATGGAAGCAACAGTTCTCAGCGAGACAGTCCTAAACATAATTACATTGGTTTAATCGATATCCCGAGGAAGTATAAGGCCTAAATTATATTCCCCCAGGTAAACAGCTTTCCTATATGGTGTGTTAGTTGGATCCGGTAAGAGATGAACTTAGAGAAAAGATACTTCAGCTAATTGATGAGCACAAGAACAACTGGGTCCTCGCCGCATATTATAGTGATCCTGATGTAGACATGATTATGAAGAGGCTTGTAAAAGAGTGGGAAGAGAACAGTGAAAAAGGAAAGCCCATCGATTACGCTACGAGAGAAGAGCTAGAGATACTGTATCTTAAGGCGAAGAAATACGCGTTTATGAGCGAGGATACAGCTCGTGCAATAGCTATGAGCAGGATGGGAAGTGAAGAGGAAAAGGCTCCTAGTATTCTCGGAGTGTTTAGGAAGCTTTTTTCCAGGGACCGATAGGTGGTTTTTCCCTAGGATAAATATAGTCCTTGGGAGCGTTCTTGAAGGGCTCTAGGTACTTTCTAAGGATCTTGGGAATCTCTACAACGCCGTCTTCTCGCTGGTAGTTCTCTAGGATGGCTGTAATGGCGCGTGTTGACGCGATAGCTGTGCTGTTGAGTGTATGTACATAGCCTCTCTCCATTCCTTTGCGCCTTATCAAACGTATACCGAGCCTGTAGGATTGCCAGTCAGTACAATTGCTTGCACTAACCATTTCTCTGTATCTTCCCTGTGCAGGCATCCATACCTCTAGGTCGTATTTCTTGACGGCGCAGGCTCCGAGGTCGCCTGCCGCTATATTAACGATCCTATATGGGAGTCCAAGGCCCTGGAACAGTTCCTTTGCATTGTTTATCAGCTCTTCATGCAGTTTTCTGCTCTCTTCTGGCAGGCTGTAGATAAACTGTTCCACTTTATGGAACTGATGTACTCTGAATATTCCCTTGAGATCTCGATTACCTGCACCGGCTTCTTTTCTGAAGCATGGACTTATACCGGCGAGCTTTAACGGGAGCTCATCGTCGTAGATTTCTTCTTTATAATATAGTGCCGCTAATGGATGTTCTGATGTTGATATTAGGTATAGATCCTCTCCTTCTACTTTATAAATCGCGTCCTTGAAGGTTTCTAAGTCTATTACAGCAGATATTATCTTGTGGCGTAGCATGTATGGCGGCGTTACTATTGTGTATCCTTTGCTGGTGAGGTAATCTATAGCGTACATTATGAGGGCCATGTCTAGCCATACTATGTCGTCGAATACATAATAGAATCTGGATCCAGCTACTTCTCCTGCCTTTACTGTATTGCCGAGTTTTAATACGTACTCCAACATATCAGCATGTCCTACCGGCTTCCAATCGATGACCTCGTAATCTACTTTGAACCCATACTTTTCGGTTTGCTCCTTGAAGTGTTCTAGATATCCTTTCCAGACTTTCGGCGTCCCCCAGAACTCTATTGGAAGAGAAGCCTCTTCCCCGCCTTCAGGCACGTCGTCTTCCACAATGTTAGGTAACTGGTACAATAGTTCTTTTCTCAATGCCTCGATCTCTGCTAGTTTCTTCTCGAGAGTGTTTAGAGTATTCAACAACTCTCTAGCTTTTGATATGAGCTTTTCTCGCTCTTCCCTAGACTTTGCTCTTCCAATTGATCTGCTCACAACGTTATGCTCGTGCCGTATATTGTTTACTTGAGTAAGGAGCTTCCGCCATTCCCAGTCGACCTCATAGAATCTATCAGCAAGAGAGGGGTCTATACCTCTTCTAGCCAAGTGGCGCTTGTACTCCTCCAAATTGTTTCTGATTAAGTCTAATATTGACCAAGCCAATGTATTCCACCTTTCTTCCCTACTCCCGTAATAATACACGACGAAAGATCGGGATTAATAGTATGCCGGATAAAACCAAAGAGCCCCGAGGATCGTAATATAGACTCCCAGGATCTAAACGTTAATAGGGTCTCGGTTTGTGGTCCACTCTTCACCATGATCTGACTGGCTAGGAGTCCTCATCGACCCTCTCCAATATACTAGTTCAATACTTGGATTATTTTACTTGATAATACATGGAGGACTGCTCCTCTTTATTGACTGATAGCCCATTAGGATGAAAGCTGCTCGCCAAGTTTTTTCCTCGCCTCTTCTCGGGCTTCTTCAAGTATTTTTTCGGTCTCAGCCTTGTATCTGGTATCCACGAATACAGACTCCAACGTCTCATCTCCCGGGGCCTGCTCAAACATAACTGTGAGTGCAGCTTCTAACTCGTGAAGGCTAGAAGTAATGCCGGGTGGAAGCGCCGTAAAGTATTCTGTTGCGTTTTTTATTAAAACCAGCACTGGAGCTATTAGCTCTCTTGTAGCGATCCCAGTAGCGGTTATCGTTGTTAATCTTAGAACTACACGCTCAAGTACTAGCTCTAAGGCGGTGAGATACTCGTCTAGGCTTGTCTGGCCTAGTGCCTTGAGCTTTGCTCTTGCCTTTTTTACTTCATGGAGAGCTATCTTTGACAGAGTCAAGGCATCTACTGTTGCTTTTCGTAAGTCTCTATGTTTCCTTACAACTGGCAATTCTATCCTGTTCCCCCGGGGATACACCATTTGAATATAGTTATCTTTGTTATGAGTTAATTAGTATAAACCCCGAAATAAGAAAAGAACTATTGCAAGGAGGCTAGAGAGAGCAAATAATACTATTGATGATTTATAATATTCTAGAGTTAGCCTGTCCATTGATATATGTAGACTATTACTGCTGTGAACGATACGGACTGTGTTGTTGGGTTCTGATTTACTACTGGACAGGCTACTGATATTGCAGCTGGCTTGAAGTATTTTGTGGGTGGTGGGATTATTGGTTGCTGGCTTAGCTGTCCACCTCCTGAAAGGCTGGCCACAACGTATGGTAAGGTTAGTGTGCTATTCTCTATTAGTGAAGCGCATTGTGATGAGTCGAATATCGCGTGGTTCTTTAGTTGTAGTATTCCGTTAAGGGCTAGTTTGTAGAGGAGAGCGTTGAGTACAGTTGTGACGTTTTGTTGTGGTTCTCCTATGAAGCCGGGGAAGTGAAGGTACCTGTATCCATAGTTGTCTACATATTCGCTTGAGTAGGTCGTGAAGAACGGTGCTGTCGGGCTGAATGGTGGTATTCTATACGAGATCTTTAGCATCTGTACTGATTTTCCAAAGTCTGCTACTCCGTGAACTATTATGCCGTATTCTCCAGGGTTCTGTGGTTGTCTCGCTGATCCTAGCATTGGATAAAGTATTGTCACGTTGTTCGTCATATCGTAGATACCGTTGAATACCTCGTAGAACACTATGTACGTGTTTCCTGGCTCTGCCTTGAATATGTTGCTTAGAATATATGAGGCTGTTCCTTCTTCTCCTGTTAGGAGTTCTGCTAGATATCTTATCTGTGTCTCGTTCCAAGTCGCTCCATCGGCAACTGTTTTACGTCCAGTATTAACGGTTATCCAGAAGCCGTAGTCCCACCAGCTTATGATTAGGGCGTCCTCGCTGGTATTGTTCTTTATCCAGTCGAGCGCGTTTAGCCATGCATTGTTTAGAGGAACAACTGTTTCGGTTCCGTCTGGTGTATTCACGGTTAATGCTCCTAGACCTGATGTGAGTATTTGTGGTGCCCGGTAGCTGTTCTGAGTGTATGCTGTTTTTCCGAAATATATTCCGCTGAATAATATTATTACTATGATAAATATCGATATTAGGAGCCTTAGAGGATCAGAGACTTGACCTTTCTTTATTTTCTTCTTTGATTTTGGCTTCGATGTATGCTGTAAACTTATACTCCCTGACGTTAAGTCCGCGATTCCAATACCGGCTGCTAGGATTGCATAGAATGTAGATATCTGAGTATAGTAGGAGAGTTGTTTGTTTAGCAATACCGCGATTATCATAAATATATAGAAGAACAACTTGAATTGATCGCTTAATGTTGGTTTAGATTTCATTGCTATTCTAGAGGAAAGATACGCGGCGAATCCTGCTAGTCCCAGTAATAGAGGCACCCCGTACTGTTGAAGAATGACTTGTATCGACGTAGGCTGGTTCTCTTGAACGCTCTCCTGTAGCGGGCTTATATTTCGTATACCTATTGACTGGAGAATTCTAGGGTTGTTTAGGTTTATGAGGCCGCTGTAGAGTGCGAAGAACCCTATTGCGACAACTACTATGATTATCCACGCGTGTATTCTTCTGTCTATGCCGTTCTCCAAATACATTATTATCTTCTTCGATCTTGACGCCATAAGTTCTAAGTAGTAGAGTATAATTGATCCTGTTAGACCTGCGCCTACATTTGTTATAAAGTATGAATACTTGATTCTTGGAGCCGAAACAAGCACCAGCATAAATGGTATAGCAGTTACTAGATATGCTCTAAACCTCTCAAAGGATGGTTTACCGAATACCAATGGGTCTAGGACTACTATTAGTGCTAAGGATACTACCACGTAATGATATCCTCCCCAGAGCCATCCAATCGATCCTCCGAGTGCACCTGCTATCACTCCATATATGATTGTTCTTTTCATATCGCCTTCAACGGACGCTTTTACTGTCTTGTATAGCATTAGATAGTGCGCCGTTATGAAGGGTATAGAGAAACCTATCTTCTCCACGAATCCAACAGTTGTTCTGACAATTGCTCCCGGCATTAATGCGAAGAACGCGGCGGCGCCAAGTGCTCCTAGCTTTGATCTTGTTACTTCATGTATTGTAACAAATAATAGTATGATTGTCGCGGCGCCTGCAAATACTGGGAAGAGCGCTACCCATTCCTTAAGCGTTAGTCCGAAGGCTTCTCCTATAGGATACGAGGCTGCCGCTAACCACGCCATTCCAATATATTCCGTATGGAGGAAGTCTCTGCCCACTGGCCACCAGAAGTCCTTTACATTGGTTAATCCTTCCAGGGACGTGAGCCCGTTCTCCACGAAGTATTTTGCTTCCCAATACACTATCCAGGGGTCGTTTGCGTCCAGCTCTATACCGTATTTCAACGCTGGAATTATTCTTATGTAGACGCCTAAAGCTAGTATAATTATTAGTAATAGAATCGTTATAGGAGCGGAGAACCGTGTAACGAATTCTACAACCTTACCCGTAAAGTTACCGTATTCTCCGGATATAGGACCTTTCTTCTTGTTGCTCTTTTTCGCCAAGCGCTAGCCCCTCCAATACTCGTCCGTGTATGTAGTATTACTAGTCATGAACCGTATAAGGATCTTATTGTTTTATTTCTTGATTTTAATAGTTTCTAGGACTCTCAAAATAGAGTATCCTTAAACCCTTCTTCGAGCCCACCTTGGTCACATATCCGAACATAATATTCTATTATTTATTCCTGTAACCACAGCGAAGAAAACACGGTGTTCTCTATGGCACGGCCGAAGAAAGTTATCATTATGGGAGCTGGAGGACGAGACTTCCACAACTTTAACGTTTTCTATAGGGACAATCCTGACTATCGTGTAGTCGCGTTTACCGCTACTCAGATCCCTGGCATAGAAGGGCGTCGCTACCCACCTGAGCTAGCAGGCAAACTATATCCCTCCGGAATACCGATAATCCCTGAAGAAGACCTCGTCACGGTAGCTTCCAGAGAAGGAGTAGACGAGATAGTCCTTGCATACAGCGATCTCCTCTACACCGATCTCGGAAACAAGCTCAGCGCAGCGCTCTCATCAGGAGCCACCTTCAAAATCCTAGGACCAAGAGACACGATGCTGGAGAGCGCTAAGCCTGTGATAGCAGTAACAGCTGTTAGAACTGGTGCAGGGAAGAGTAGCGTATCGAGAGCTGTAGTGAGAGAACTATCTAAGAGAGGATTGAAAGTGGTCCCAGTCCGCCACCCAATGGCGTATGGAGACCTAGTAAAGATGGCGGTGCAGAGGTTCGAGACCTACGAGGACCTAGACAAATACAATGTCACTATTGAGGAACGAGAAGAATACGAGCACTACCTAGACATGGGCCTAATAGTATATGCCGGAATAGACTATGGAGAGATACTTAGACGAGCAGAATCCGAAGCAGACATCATACTCTGGGACGGTGGAAACAATGACTGGCCCTTCTATGTCCCCGACTACATGATAGTAGTAGCAGACGCTATGAGGCCTGGTCACGAAGTCGGTAGCTTCCCCGGCGAGGTCAACACGAGGCTCGCCGACGTAGTCATAATCAACAAGATCGATCAAGCAGAGAAAGACGCGGTAGAAACAATAAAGAAGAACATTAAGCGAGTCAATCCAAGAGCCGAGATCAGCCTAGCTGTAAGCGAAGTAGTAGTAGACAAACCCGAGCTACTCGAAGGAAAGAAAGCAGTAGTAGTAGAAGACTCCCCAACAGTAACCCACGGAGGCGCACCCTACGGGGCAGGATACGTTGCTGCACAAAAGTATGGCGCCGAAATAGTAGACCCACGACCCTACGCTAAGGGAATAATAGCAAAAATGTTCCAGGAATACCCACACATGAAGAATGTTGTACCCAGCACAGGCTACAGCCCACAACAAATAAAGGATCTAGAAGAGACACTCAACGCTGTCCCAGCAGACGTAATAGTAGCGGGTACACCGATAAAATTAGAGCGCCTAGTAAAAGTAAACAAACCAATAGTCCAAGTAAAATATGATATAAAGATAATCGAAGGACCCACAATAGCCGACATGATAAACACGTTCCTAGACCGTGCAAAGAACAAACTTCACTTCTAACCCTCTTTCCCATAGATACCCTTAGAACACCAAGAGTAGCATCACATTGTTTCGTCTTGAACATTTGGCGGGTAAGACACGATGCTCGTAGTAATCGCTCTAGGCGGAAACGCTCTCCTAAGAAAGAAAGACTCCGGACACCCAGAAGAGCAATGGCGAAATGTCTCCAGAGCCGCGGAACAGCTAGCTGAAATAGCTAGAGAAGGGATTAACCTCGTGATTACTCATGGAAATGGTCCACAAGTCGGATACCTGCTTGAAGCGTTTGAAGCCCTCCCCGCCTCGAAGCCGAGGCAGTCTCTTGATATTGCAGTTGCTATGACACAGGGATGGATAGGATACCTATTACAACATTCTCTTTCCAGATACCTAGCCAGGCTCGGCGTTAGTAGAGACGTAGTGAGTATAGTTACCAGGGTCGTGGTTGACAGAGATGATCCGGCATTCGCGAACCCAACGAAATTCGTAGGATCATATTATAGCCGCGAAGAAGCCGAGAGATTATCAAGGGAGAAGGGCTGGGTAATGCGCTCGGATCCCCGAGGAGGATGGAGAAGAGTTGTACCTAGTCCTCGGCCGGTAGATATTATTGAGAAAAATGTTATTAGGAGCCTCGCATTAAGTGGCGTTATAACGATTGCTGTGGGAGGAGGAGGAATTCCGGTCGACAAGGATCTAACACCTGTGGAGGCCGTTATAGACAAGGATCTCGCCTCAAGTCTCTTGGCCAGACTAATCAATGCCGATAGATTCGTTATATTAACAGACGTTCCCGGCATAGCTATTGACTACGGTAAACCCACGCAGAGATGGTTGAAGGAAGTAAGCAAAGACGAGCTCAAAGAACTTTATGAGAAGGGACTCTTCCCGCCGGGAAGCATGGGTCCTAAGGTAAAGGCAATAATTGAGTACGTAGAGCATACAGGAAATACTGCTGTTATAGGAGC
>JALUDS010000081.1:3018-9467 GCA_027043945.1 Acidilobaceae archaeon | reverse complement strand
ATAGCGCTCAAGAGCGTGGACGAGATTAAAGGAAACACAGCACCAGTACTAGACAAAGACTATTCACTAGCAGAAGTACTAGACGAAATAGACAAGTTCAAGACAGACAGAGCAATCCTGACAGAAAAAGGCAAGCTCAGAGGCATTCTTACACTTAGAGACGTTATATTCAAACTTGGAACAACTAGAACTAAACAAGCAACTCCCTCGGGCATGCACGCTTCAAGCTTCATGACTGAACCCGTAAAATACGTTGACCAGGAATCCCCTCTACTTCAAGCCCTACGCTTCATGGACGAAGCCGATATAACAAGTGTACCCGTTACAGATAAAGAAGGCAAGCCGACAGGCATAGTGTCACGCTGGGAACTAGCATCCCTACTATCGGAAAGCGTCGATGCCGCAGACATTAGAGCAAGAGAAATAATGAAGACATTCCCCGTAAGCGTAGATCTCCAGGCAAGAATACTACATGTAAGACAGCTCCTACTCCAACATAATCTTAGCACAGTTCCAGTAATGGAAGACGGCGAGTTCCTCGGGGTCATAGGCGTCGACGAGATAGCACTAGTGTTCCTGAAATACTATGAGCTGAGCAGAGGAGAGCCAAAGAGAATAACACCGCTCAAGTACGTTATTGTAGGAGACGCTATAAGACTCAGGCCGCCCACAGTTGATCCCGACGCATCTGTTGCAGAAGCCGCGTCTAAAATGGTAAGTCACCGATACAGGGTAGTGGTCGTCGTCGACAATGGTAAACCAGTAGGATACATAAGCGGGCTAGAGCTAGCCCGACTAATACTAAAGGGAGCATAGCCGGGGTTAGTATCATAGTGTTTTCCCGGCCTCTATAATCTTTATCGCTTCACGGTAAACATAATATTTTATTCAAGATATCGTTCGCCGTATCTAGATAGGATAAAAGTTTGCGACAACCAAGTGGCCGGGCCTGGACGTTGAAATGAAAAATCGAGGAGGATACTGATAAGGATGGACAAGGATAATAGAAAAGACAGGCAGAGTAGATATAGAATCACACAGCCGAGATTCATAGCAGATACAATGCTAGGCGAGGTAGCCCGATGGCTTCGAATACTGGGATACGATACTCTATATTCTAAGACATACTCCGATAGACAAATAGTCAATATAGCTGAGAAAACGGGAAGGATAATACTTACACGTGACAGAGGACTTTTCATTCGAGCTAGAAAGAAAGGATTAAGAGCAGTATACATTTCTTCTCACGATATAGCTGAAAGACTAGCAGAACTCGTTGTAGCATTAGGACTACGCCTAGTAGCTGATCCCTCTAAGAGCAGATGCTCCGAGTGCAATAGCCCATTGATAAAGGTGAGGGACAAGGAAAAAGTAAAGGATCGGGTGCCTCCAAAAGCTCTCGAAGCCTACGACGTTTTCTATATTTGTCCTAGATGCGGCAGGGTATATTGGGAAGGAGGCCACTGGAAGAACATCAGACGCATAATTAGCGAAGCATTGGAATTGGCAGAGGTAATGAAGTATGCAAGGAAACGCCCGACCCGTAGACCCAGAAGAGGTCACAGATAAAGAGGGAGAGTATCTAGTTAGGTTAGCTCGAAGAAGCATAGAGTATTATTTCACGTATAGAAGACGTATGCCCACTCCTCAAGATGTCTCCGCCAAACTATACAGGCCGGGCATGGCGTTCGTAACTATAGAAACCTACTATGGAGATGAGAAAAGAGAACTAAGAGGATGCATTGGTTCTACAGCGCCGGTAAAGAGCCTAATAGATACTGTGATTGAAGTGGCTCTGGAGAGCGCATTTTCTGATCCACGTTTTCCCCCTATGGAAGAACACGAGCTGGACCAGGTCACTTTTGAGGTATCCGTTCTCTCAGAGTTCGAGTATTTAGGCGATACTCCGGAGGAACGTATATCCAACGTTAAGATAGGCAGAGACGGTCTAATAGTTGACGCTGGAGTTGCTAAAGGACTTCTACTTCCAGTAGTTCCAGTCGAATATGTGTGGGATAAACAAACATTCCTGTCACAGACCTGTATTAAGGCGGGCCTCTGGCCTGACTGCTGGCTCAAGCCCGAGATAAAGGTCTATAGGTTTAGGGCTAGAGTCTGGCGGGAAAAATATCCGCGTGGGCCCATCGAGCCCAGAGATATGACAAAAGAATACGTTAAAAAACTGGAAAGTGCAGGTATAAATGTGGAAGAGTTCGAATAAATACCAGGAATCCGGTGAACAGGGAATGGTAGTATCAAAGTTCAAGGAATATATCACGGCATGGAGGAGGATACTGATCCTCGCCAGAAGACCTGATGAAGAGGAATTCAACCTATTAACAAAGCTTAACTTTATAGGATTCACACTTGTGGGTGGAATAGCATACATAATACACCTCGTATACGTTCTTCTCACAACATAACGGTGGTTTCCTATGAGCGAGGAACAGCACCAATACAATATAAAGACGAGATTCTACGCAATCCCAGTCACCGGTAGCACTGAGCTCAAAGTAGCAATGGTATTCGCGGAAAGAACCCAAGTAATGGGCCTAGACGTGAGAAGCATAGTGGTACCAGCTGGCATGAAAGGCTATGTAATAGTCGAACTAGGCAACCCCGGAGATCTATACGATCTTATACGAGGAGTAAGGAATGTCAAACGGAGGAGACCACTACTAATGAAGCCAGAGGAAGTAGTGAAGCTCGCAAGACCAGTAGTAGAGATACCGGAGCTCAAGCGCAACCAAATAGTAGAGATTATAGGGGGCCCGTTCAAGGGAATGCGCGGTAGAGTAGTCGAAGTATATGAGTCAAGGGGAGAAGTCGATTTAGTCCTACTCGAGTCAGAGTTCCATATGGTAATAACCGTGCCTATCGAACAAGTAAAACTAGCAGAATCAGAGTGATACTATAGACTTTATTTTTATAGAGTCTCCAAGCCTCTTCCTCCACTCTGTTCCATGAACAACTATAGATGCGACGCCAACAAGTTTTGCATCTATCCTAGAGATCAATTTCTTCAATACGTACAATGTGAGACCTGTATGCACAATATCATCTACTATCAAGACTCTGTCTCGGCTCGATAAGCTCCTGCGCCTAATATAGAATATTCTCCTAACATTCGGGGGCAGAATTAAGTGCTCTTCATAATAGTCCTCAAGGGGATTATCTTTCCTCCTCCTTGCAACGATTATTTTAACTGGGAACTCTTCGGCTATGAATGATGCTAATGATATACCGCTTGTCTCGGGTACGAGTACAGCCGTGGGCTTATCATCTTTGAAATGTGAAGCTAGCTTAAAAGCTACTACTCTGAGAAACGAAGGATCAGATAATAGTCCCGTTAGATCGATATATCCGTGGTGTTTTTCAATTTCCCTGAGTATTATTTTATCGAGAGGCATTAGCTCCTCTAACATGCTGATTATCTTGAGTGACTGTTCATAGCTTGGAACAACTAATCCACTAACATACCTTGCCAGAAGGCTGGGATCTATATCGAGGTGTTCCGATAGATAATTGTACTTTGCATATTTCTTTGCGTATCTAAGCATAGCAACCGCATGTAGACGTATACGTAGCCTGTCCTGTTGAGTGAGTCTCTTCATAGCTTTCCTTCCTCAAACTTGATAACTATTATGACGCGGGCTCCGTGTCTCTCCAGACTCGATAGAGTATTAAAATCCTTAAAGCATCAGTGGAAGGTTGGGGAGGTAATAGAGATGCCTCAAGAAAAGGTAGTAAAGGTCCAGATAGAAGGCGGAAAGGCTAGACCAGGGCCACCACTAGGCCCTATGCTCTCACAACTAGGCCTAAACGTGAAACAAGTGATAGACGAAATAAACGAGAAAACAAAACAATTCGAGGGAATGACTATACCCGTCAACATAATCATCGATACAAAAACCAAGAAATACAGGATAGAGGTAGGAATCCCGACGACCACAGCACTACTACTCAAAGCAGTAGGAGCAAAGGAGCCGCCAGGAGACCCAATGCACAATAAGATAGGAGATCTCCCGCTCGAGAAAATAATAGAGATAACACTACAAAAGAAGCCACAACTACTATCAAAGACTCTCAAGGCAGCAGTTAAAACAATACTCGGCAGCGCCAGGTCGATAGGTATAACGGTTAACGGCAAGGATCCAAAAATAGTCACCCAGGAGATAGAGGAGGGAGTATACGACGCCCTCCTAGCAAAATACGAGGAAGAATGGGAAAAAGAGGATTAAGTTTTTTAGCCGTGAAATGTTGATTGATGAATCGACTCCCCAGAAGAAGCGCCTTTATACGCTTCTTCTGGGGAGCAGGGCCTATAGGCCCGACAGGAGGTGTGAATAGGAGTTGCCAGTAGACAAAAACGAGATAGTAGAAGCAGTTAGATTCGCTCTAAAAATCGCGAAAAAGAGGAAGTTCAAGGAAACAATCGATCTAATAGTAGTCCTAAAGGATGTAGACCTCAAAAGTCCCTCCTCGCGTCTAAGAGAAATAGTAGTTCTCCCAAAGAAGCCCAACAAGATCGCTAAAGTATGCGTAGTTGCGGAAGGAGACATGGAGCTAAGGGCAAAGAACATCGAAGGAGTAGAAGTATTCAACAGGCAGCAGATACAGGAGCTCAGAGGAAACAGGAAAGCCGCCAAGAAGATTGCGAAACGATGTTACTGGGTCCTGGTCCAGGCACCCCTAATGGGTGTAGTGGGAGGAATACTTGGACCTGCTCTTGGACCCAGAGGCAAGGCACCTACACCGATACCACCCAACGCGAACATAGAAGACATAGTAGAGAGGTTCAGGAGAAGTGTTAATGTAAGAATAAGAAACCAGCCACAGGTCATGGTAAAAGTGGGAGACGAGGATATGGCTCCAGAAGACATAGCTGAGAACATTATAGCAGTAATCAATGCTATTGAGAACAAGCTAGGCCAGGGCAAGATAGCAAAGATCTACGTCAAGAAAACAATGGGACCACCAGTACAGGTACTGTTCTAGTAAGGAGGTGAGCTATGATGTCTATGGAGACGCTTCATGCGAGAAAGGAGAGGGAGATTCCGGCCTGGAAAAAGAAAGTAGTAGCAGAGCTAGAAGAGTTATTCAAGAAGTATCCTGTGGTGGGAATTGCTGATCTAACAGGGATGCCGACCAAACAGCTACAGCTGATACGCAAGAAGTTCAGGAAACAAATAGTCTTCAAGGTAGCCAAGAAGAACCTGATACTACTTGCCGCTGAACGAGCAGGACTACCTAGAGAGAAACTAGAAGAAATAATCAAGGGTAGTCCAATGGTTCTCTTCACAGACATGAACCCGTTCAAGATGGCTAGACTCATAGAGTCAGAAAAAGTACCGATACCGGCGAAGCCAGGCCAAGTAGCAGACAAAGAAATAGTGATACCGGAGGGAGACACAGGAATCACGCCTGGCCCGATGCTAAGCGTGTTCGGAAAGCTAAGGATCCCGTACGAGATAAGGAAAGGAACAGTATACGTAAAGAAGGACACAGTAGTAGCAAAACCGGGCGACGTGATCTCAAGCGATCTAGCAGGACTCCTACAACAGCTTGGAATAATGCCCTTCGAGATCGGAATCAGTCTGATAGCGGCTATAGACAATGGCGTAATAATTCCAAGAGAAGAACTCATAGTCGACCTAGAACAAGTCAAACAGGATATCGCACTTGCCGCACTAGAAGCGATCGGCCTAGCAACAGAGATAGTATTCATGCCAGTCCCAGAAGCAGTCGAAGCAGCCCTTGCAAACGCTGAGAGAATAATCGCAGCAGTAGTAGGCGAAACAGGATTCCTAACACCAGACGTTGCAGAATACGCTCTGAGAAGAGCGGTAAGCGAGGAACTAGCAATAATAATGGCACTAGGCGATAAAGCAAAAGAACTAGGAATAGAAGAGGTACCAGTAGCTGCTCCTGCTGCGGCTCCTGCTGCTGAGGCTGCGGAGTCTGAGGCTGCTGAGGAGAAGAAAGAGGAAGAAGAGGAGAAGGAGGCCGACGTCGACATCGGAGAAGGCCTCTCAGGCCTCTTCGGCTTCTAGTAAGTGTTTTTATTCTCTATAACATGTAAGAGACGGTGGAGTATGGTAGGTGGTTCGAAAATGGCTCAGGAGGGAAAGGCATACATACACGCGGCACTCGCACTCTACTATGCAGGCCAAGAGGTAAACGAGGAGAACCTCAAGAAAGTAGTTGAGGCCCTAGGCCTCCAGGTAGACGAAGCCAAAGTAAAGATGCTAGTAGCAAGCCTCTCAGAAATAGACCTAGAAGAAGTACTAAAGAGCGCAGTAGCAGCACCAGTAGCAGTTGCAGCTGCTCCTGCTGCGGCTCCTGCTGCTGAGGCTGCGGAGTCTGAGGCTGCTGAGGAGAAGAAAGAGGAAGAAGAGGAGAAGGAGGCCGACGTCGACATCGGAGAAGGCCTCTCAGGCCTCTTCGGC
>JALUDS010000081.1:0-2918 GCA_027043945.1 Acidilobaceae archaeon | reverse complement strand
AGCTGCTCCTGCTGCGGCTCCTGCTGCTGAGGCTGCGGAGTCTGAGGCTGCTGAGGAGAAGAAAGAGGAAGAAGAGGAGAAGGAGGCCGACGTCGACATCGGAGAAGGCCTCTCAGGCCTCTTCGGCTTCTAGTCTCCCAACAGCCTCAACGGATCTTTACTCATATCCCAAGAATTTTTCACCAAATACAAGAACAAACAGCTCCTACACGATTTTGTATGAGGTTGCATCAAAAACAGTATGTAAGCATATGATTCTTTCCTCATAAATAAAACGATTAAATCCCCATCGAAGTAGCCCAATCACTAATGGAGGGCGGTTACAAATTGAAAGTAAGCGAAAAAGAATACATGTTAGAGTTCTTCAAAGAAAACGGCTTTATACGAAAGAAAGGGAACAAATGTCCAGAATACTTTTGGACACTGAATCCAGAACTAGAAGAACCCCAGGACACGCCATGCATAGAATACAGATTCGAGAAGATAGAGAGTATCGAGAACCTGTCGGTTTCGGAGGCTCGGAAACTCTTTATACAATTCTTCGAGAAACACGGACACACACCATTAAAACCCAGGCCAGTCGTAGCAAGATGGAGAGAAGACCTCTATCTAACCATAGCCAGCATAGTAGTCTTCCAGCCACACGTAACAAGTGGACTAGTCCCACCTCCCGCTAATCCATTAGTAATTAGCCAGCCTAGCATAAGACTCGAAGACATAGACAATGTAGGACTCACAATAGGTAGACACCTAACAAGCTTCGAAATGGCCGCACACCACGCATTCAACTACCCAGACAAATTCATATACTGGAAAAACGAGACCGTTAGACTAGCATACGAATTCTTCACAGAATATATGAAGATTCCCCCAGAAGAAATAGTCTTCAAGGAATCTTGGTGGGAAGGAGGAGGAAATGCCGGTCCAAGCTTCGAAGTAGTAGTGGGTGGAATAGAACTAGCAACCCTTGTCTTCATGAAATATAAAGTGGACAACGGCTCCTATACCGAGATCCCTCTAAAAATAGTAGATACCGGCTATGGAGTAGAAAGACTAGCATGGTTTACTCAAAAAACGCCCACAGCATTCCACTCCATATTCCAAGGACTCCTCGACAAGTTCCGTTCAAAGATCAATGTAGACGAAGTCGACGAGAAGATACTATGGGCAGCCTTCAAAGAAGCAGGAAGACTAGATCCCGAGGATCCAGCAAGCGTGCAGAGCTATTACGAGCGTATCGCGAAAAGAACAGGATTAGATATCAACGAGATTATACGAGCACTCGAAAAAGAAGCAAGACTCTATAGTATATTGGACCATACACGCACACTTGCCCTAATGCTTGCAGACGGCATAGTACCATCAAATACGGGCGAGGGTTATCTCGCACGTCTCGTAGCCAGGAGAACACTTAAACAACTCAGACTCCTAGGCGCAGAGGTTGATCTTGCAGAGCTCGTAGAGTTACAAGTAGACTACTGGAAGAATGACTTTCCACAAATGGCGGAAAACAGGAACTATATAATTGACGCAGTCCTGGTCGAAGAAGAGAAGTTCAAAGAAGTACTAGCGAAAGGCGAACAGTTAGTCAAAAAGATAATTAAAAAGAAGAAAACTCTGGATCTAGAAGACCTCATAAAATTATATGATAGCAACGGTCTTCCACCAGAAATTGTGGCAGATATTTTGAAATCAAGAGGAATAACTATCACAATACCCCACAACTTCTACAGCCTAGTTGCGTCAAGGCATCAAGCACCAGCAAAGATAAGGAAAATCGGAGAAAAAACATCACTACCATCAGATATAATAACCTGGGCAGGTAATCTACCGCCGACAAGAAAACTCTATTACGAGGATCAATATATGAGAGAGTTCACGGCTAAGCCAATAGCTTGGAGGGACAAATACCTAGTCCTGGATCAAACAGTATTCTATCCAAAGGGAGGAGGCCAAGACCACGACACAGGAGTAATAGAATGCAACGGTGAACTATATCGCGTTGAGAGAGTAGAGAAAGTAGGAGATGTCGTAGTACACGTTCTGGACAAACAGTTCAATTGCAGAAACAATGTAGTCGGAAGAATAGATTGGCCCCGACGCTACAGGCTAATGAGGCACCACACCGGCACACATGTAATACTAGGAGCCCTGAGAAGAGTTCTCGGCAACCATGTATGGCAAGCCGGTGCAGAGAAAACCATTGAGAAAGGTCGGCTAGACTTCACTCATCACAGGCCACTAACAAAGGAACAAATAAGAGAAATCGAAAGACTCGCAAACAAAATAATAGACGACCGTCGAAGAGTCAAGGTAATGTACATGCCAAGGAACGAGGCCGAAGAGAAATACGGCTTCATTATATACCAGGGAGGAGTACCCATGCAGGCAACGATACGGTTACTCGAAATCGAGGACTGGGACATAGAAGGATGCGGAGGAACCCACTTAGCCAATACAGGAGAGATAGGAGGCCTCAAGATAATTAACGTAGACAAGATCCAGGACGGAGTAATCCGAATAGAATATGTGGCCGGGACAAGATTAGCAGAACACGCACAAGAACAAGAAGACACACTGCTTCAACTAGCCGAGACCCTGAGGACAAGCCCGCAACAACTAGCTACACGACTATCAAAGATTCTCGAAGAGTCAGAATTGTACAAGTCGAAGCTAGGCACCTATAGGAAACTCTACTATGAAATGATAGAATCAAGAATCAAGGCCACAAACGAGAAAGTAGTCATCATGGAGTTCCCCGAAAACGATAGAAAAGCAATACAAGAAATACTCAGAAAACTAACAGTGACTTATCCGGACAAGATAATAGGACTATACTATAAGCAAGACCACACTATACAGCTAGAAATAGCAACAAGCGATGCCACTAAACTGCACCTCGGGAGAACAATCAAAGA
>JALUDS010000080.1:0-9532 GCA_027043945.1 Acidilobaceae archaeon | reverse complement strand
TACAAGAGACAATTTAGACTCCTTTCCCGAGGTCTCTCTTTCAACGAGTTGTTGGCACGAGCCAAGAAAGGCGATCCAGAAGCTATACAGGCCATACGTATCCATGCAAAAATGAGAGATATAGTACAGTATAGCGAGGCGAAGCTGCGCAAGGCAGAAGAGATAATAAGGCAAGAGCTGAAAAAAGGATCTAAAATAATCGTGTTTACACAATATAAGAAACAGGCTGAAGAGATAGCTCGTAGAGTCGATGGTCTTCTTCTCCATGGTGGATTAGACAAAAGGAAGCGTGACCGAATATTGGAGACTTTTAAACAACTAGACAGCGGTGTAATGGTAGTTACTACTGTGGGTGATGAAGGACTCGATATCCCTGACGCTAATGTTGGCGTGTTTGTCTCGGGGACAGGGTCTCCAAGACAATTTATTCAAAGGCTTGGCAGGCTCTTGCGCCCGAAGGATGGTAAACAAGCAGTTCTCTATGAGATAATAGTTGCGGGTACCAGTGAGGAGTATCAGAGTAGAAAAAGAAGAAGGCTAGGCGGGTTATAGGTAAATTATTCTCTGCTGGTATGTTACTTCTTGAGTGCTTGTCTTAGGAGCTCTGGTATTTCGAATGGTGTCTTTGCGACTTTTACTCCTGCCTCTTCGAGGGCTTTGACCTTGCCCTGGTATGTGCCGGTGCCCATCATTATTATCGCTCCTGCGTGGCCCATTCTCTTTCCGGGTGGCGCTGTTCTACCCGCGATAAATGCTACTACTGGTTTGGTGAATCTGCCTTCCTTGATCATCTGTGCTGCTCTCTCTTCCATGTCTCCGCCTATTTCTCCTACTAGTACTAGGGCCTCTGTCTCTGGATCTTTCTCGAAGAGTTCCATTGCCTCTGTAAACGATGTTCCGATTACGGGGTCTCCTCCTATTCCTATAACTGTGCTCTGTCCCATGCCCTGTTTGCTTAGGGCGTATCCTATCTCGTAGGTCAGTGTTCCGCTTCTTGATATGATTCCTATTGGTCCCTCCTTGAATACGTGTCCGGGCATTATGCCTAGTTTGGCTTTTCCTGGGCTTATGAGTCCTGGACAGTTTGGTCCGATGACTGTTGTTCCCTTTTGTTTCGCATAGTTTATGAACTTGAGTGATTCATGGACTGGTATATGCTCTGTTATGACTACTACTAGTTTCATTCCTGCGTCTACCGCCTCGTATACGGCGTCGGCGGCGAATCTGGCTGGTACGAATATTATTGATGCTGTTGCGTCAGGATGCTCTTTTACTGCTTCTTCCATTGTATCATATACTGGTACTCCGTGAACTTCTTGTCCGCCTTTGCCAGGTGTTACTCCTGCTACTATCTTTGTCCCATAGTCCAGCATGAGCTTGGTGTGGAATGAACCTTCTCTTCCAGTTATACCCTGGACGATTACTTTTGTCTTCTCATCTAATAGTATCGCCATCTTTCTCACCTCCTGCCTAGAGCTCCATGAGGCGTTTAACCGCCTCTATTGGGTCAACAAATGCTTCGATGCCGTGTTTCTTTAGGATCTCTCTTCCTTCCTCTTCGTTTGTTCCTGCTAGTCTCACTACTAGTGGTTTTTCTAGCTTTCCTAGCTCCTCTAGGGCTTTTACTATGCCTTTTGCTACTTCGTCACACCTTGTTATTCCGCCGAATATGTTCATGAATATCTTCTTTGTCTTCGGGAATTCTACGAGGAAGCTCACGGCGGTCTTTACTAGTTCTGCGCTTGCTCCGCCTCCTATGTCTAGGAAGTTTGCTGGTTTGCCTCCGAACTCGTATACTAGGTCCATTGTTGTCATTGTTAGTCCTGCTCCGTTTCCTATTATTCCTATGTCGCCGTCTAGTTCTACGAAGGCTAATCCCTTCTTTCTGGCCTTTATCTCCCATTCTGTGTATTCTCCGCTTTCTTCTAGTATTTCCTTTGCTAGCTCTGGATGCCTGTATAATGCGTTGTCGTCTACTATGAGTCTAGCGTCTAGAGGGATAACTTCGTCTCCGACCAATGCGAGTGGGTTGGATTCTGCTAGTTCTCCGTCATAGTCCATGAACATATTGTATAGTGCTGTTAGGAATTTAGCGAAGTTCGATAGTGCTTTACCTGTAAGTCCTATTTTCTTACCTATTAGCCTTGCCTGGTATCCTTTTAGTCCTATGAATGGATCAACATGTACTCTAATAATACTCTCGGGTTTTTCTCTCGCTATTTCCTCGATATCCATTCCGCCATACTTGCTTGCTAGAATTACTGGTTTTCTCTCGCTTCTGTCAATTACCATTCCGACATATAGCTCTACTTCGTGTGGGATTGCTTCCTCGATTAGTAGGAGTCTTGGTTTTATCCCTTTTATCGGTTTATCGAATAGTTCGTCTACGAGTCTCTTGACGTCATCCCAGGTTTTTGCCATTTTGATGCCGCCAGCCTTACCTCTTCCAGCAACGAGTACCTGGCTTTTCACTACTACTGGTGGTTCTAGACCTGCCTGTTTCATTTTCTCTATCGGGTCTTCTCCTTTTTTCACAAGGACTGACTTGGGAACCTTTACTCCATATTTTTTAAGTATTTCCTTTGCTTCGTACTCGAACAGCTTCAATGCTATTACCCATATGGTTGGGTGAGGGTTCGGGAATTAAAATTGAATATTAACATAATAGACTATATCTTCTCTAGAGCTTTGATTTTGTATCGAATAACAACGAATGCCATTGTCCCTAGCAAAAGAGCTATGTAGACTGGCGGCTCGCTAGTATATCAGGGGATGAGGACGGCTGTACTCTCTGAGTATAGGTCGTGATGTGACCTTTAAGTCCTGACCCCGCTCAATGATATTAACAGCAAATATCCTTCGTTGTTACACGATATTTCTTTGGCCCGGATGAAGAACCGTGTAAGGTCTAAGACCCTCCCTTCTAGGGAGGGACATGCGGTGTAACCAGGCTCGCGACGGGCCGCCTAAGTGTCTATGAGATCTTTTTCTTTGCTAAGGCATGTGCTCTCCTATGCCGTTCCGCCTTGTATTTCTCGAGCATATTGTCAAGGATTCTCCATATGTCTTCGACTTCTATAATAATCCTGGTATCCTCTATTTTCACCTTTATAAGGCCCAGTCTTTTTAGCCTACGTAATACGTTTGAAGCAGTCCGTTTGGTCATTATGAGTTCTGATGTTAGAAGGTCAATGGCGTCTCCATAGTTTATCTTTTTGTGCTTGCTGAGTAGTGTATAGGCTGCTAATTCTCTTTTTTTGAGTTTGTGTATCATTCCTCGCGGGCCCCCATTATATTTAGGTGTGGAGAGGCTCGGATAGGTCGGTGCTCGTCACTTCCCAAATATAGGTTTGATTATTATCAGTGTAGGGTAGCTGTCCTCATCGCCTCCTATTATCACATCTAGAGTATATAGGGACTAAATACTCAAGCATCTCCACGGCCTCTCCGCCACGGCCAAATATGATTATTTTACTCTTTGACTCGGAGTTCGAGTAGCCAACTACAATTCTACCTGTTTCGGTAACTGCTATGGGGACTACTTCGTCCGCTGTCAAGTCACTGGAAATCAATACGTGTTTTCCGCTTAAAAAGAGTCCTAGTGGGTCCCGGATGTCCAGTGGATATACTTTTTCTTCCACTAATTCTCCTTTACTAGGCTTAAACTCGTACTCTATGTGTTGAGACTCGGTCACCCTGCATGAGGTCACCCACTCCGGCCTCGCCAATATAAGTGGTCTCAGCCCTCCAATCTCTTGGATCAGTTCGTTTGAATCAGGAGACATTACTAGACTGCCTATCCCCAACATTACTCTAGTCGATCCTCGTGGTCCCTTTACATAAACAGGAGAAGGCTCGGTTACAAGATAAAGCTGGTCTATTCCTAACACACTGTCTATCAGACTTTTACGGTCTTCTCGTGTCAACCGTAGTATAGCTGATATATCGATGGCCAGCCATCCATAGTCTATCCTTGGCATCTCATTAAGTCACCGGGTTCCCCCTCTCTAACTCCGCTAATCATGCTTTATATAAAGAGTCTTTATCTCTAGGTGACGCTATTTGAAGTCCTGGAGGTAGAGGAGTATGGCTCTAAGAATAGGAAAAGCATTCGGTAAAATTCCAAGAGGAGAACACTATGATGTTGCTATAATAGGAGGAGGACCGGCAGGCCTGTCAGCAGCGATCTATACTAGTAGATTCCTAATGAAGACAATAGTAATAGCTGAAGAAATAGGAGGACAACTAAATCTTACAGACTGGGTTGACGACTATCCCGGACTCAAGAAAATACAGGCATCAGCACTTGTCCGTAGCTTCCACTCACATGCACAGATGTTTCATCCGACTATCGTCGAGAGAGTAAGAGTTACAAAGTTCGAGCGAGTCAACGATAAGGAGTTTAAAATAACGGGTACAAGGGGACTAGAAGTATATGCTAAGACAATCATCATGGCGGTCGGCTCGAAACGAAGAAAACTCAATGTTCCCGGCGAAAAAGAATTCGCGGGCCGAGGCGTCAGCTATTGTAGCGTGTGTGACGCTCCCCTCTATAGAGGAAAAGACGCGGTAGTAGTTGTTGGAGGAGGAGACGCCGCATTCGAAGGCGCGATCCTCCTCAGTGGTTATGTAAAGAAAGTCTATCTCGTCCATAGAAGGGACCAGTTCAGGGCTAAACCATTCTTTGTAGAAGAAGCCAAGAAGATACCTAACATAGAATTCATATTGAACAGCGTCGTAAAGGAGATAAAGGGAGACACCCAAGTACGTAGCGTTGTTATCCAGAACAAGGTAACAGGCGGGGTTAAGGAGCTGAAGGTTGATGGCATCTTCATCGAGATAGGATTCGAACCACCTAAAGACTGGTATCACGAGTTGGGCCTCGAAACCGATGAATCGGGCTACATTAAGGTTGACGAGTGGATGAGAACAAACATACCCGGAGTCTTCGCGGCTGGAGACTGTACCTCGATGTGGCCAGGGTTCCGGCAGGTCGTTACCGCCTCCGCAATGGGCGCTGTCGCAGCATACTCTGCCTATAACTATCTAGCAGAGAAAGGACTCTACAAACCCTATAGGCCGGAACCAAAGAAGTAGCTTTATATTATAAATCACGATATAAACGGCTAGTTATTTTCCTTTTCTCCGACAATCACTCTACCGGATACTGGTGGGCAAGGTGACAAAACAGCTATCAAGGTATGCTCAGGAGATGCTGGCCAGAATACCGGAGAAGTTCAGGCCCCTAGCAGAGATCATGATAAAGCAAAAGTATCATTTCGTAGGCCGACATACAGTCGTCAAGAAGTGTTACTGGACGCATACAGCGATAGTTGAAGGAAGATTCTGCTATAAGTGCAAGTTCTACGGCATAGAGAGCCATAGAGATATACAAATGAGTCCTACCGCGTTCTGGTGTTGGAACGCTTGTCTCCACTGCTGGAGGATCAGACCACAGGACCTCGGTATTGATGTAGACGAGACACAGATGCCTTTCTACGATCCACCAGAGCTTATCGCTGAAGGTATAATCGAAGCACATAGACGCATAATAAGCGGTTACTACGGGCACCCAAAAGCAGATCCTAGAATGGTCGAGGAGGCCATGAACCCCGCTCATGTAACAATGAGTCTAACAGGTGAACCAACGATATACCCCCTGCTAAGTGATCTAATAAAGGAAATCCACAAGCGTGGCATGTCAACATTCATAGTGACTAGGGGAGTGAGACCAGATATACTAGCCAACCTTGACGAAGAGCCCTCCCAGCTGTACATAAGTCTCGAGTCCTGGGACAAGAAGAGCTACAGCGAATTCAATAAACCACTGGTGCCTAGGGGCTGGGAACTAACACTAGAAACACTCGACATGCTCCCATCATTCTCGTCTCCAACCGTTATCAGGATAACGCACGTAAAAGGCTGGAACGATACCGAGGAGGCGATCAGAGGATTCGCCAAATTAGTCGAGAGATCACAGCCCACATACGTTGAAATAAAGGCATACATGTGGGTAGGAGCCAGCAGGGAAAGATTAACAAGAATGAATATGCCGTCCATGGACGACGTACGTCGATTCGCCCAGAAACTCTCAGAATTGACGGGCTATCCTATATATGGTGAAAGTCGGAGTAGCAGAGTTGTTCTACTATCCTCGATAGGCAAACCGATTAGGATAGGGAAGGGCTGTCCGGGAGAACGTGATACTCTACACAGAGGACCTGGTGAATACGATAATTTATCCTCCGAGGATCTCTATTAACCGTTCCAGACATACCTAATACAATAGTATTATTTTTGATAAACTGAGATCCCAACTATAACGGTTACTAGCTAGATAATTTAATGCCGTCAACTAGTTCTATTCATTATATGGGCCGGTGAAGATCAACCTCGTCACCGATGCGGGACACTATGCGGATTGCGCCGGAATCTGAGGCCCCCTCTTACAGTATACCGGTAATAATCGCATGTCGTAGAGTTAGCCGGGTGTGCATGGTGAAAGCGAAGAAGAAGATAACAATCGTGAAAGATGTCCCTGTCACCGACTATGTGTTAGAGATAATTGCCGAGTTCAACAAGGGTTACACGAGGATCACGCTTTATGCTGTAGGCGATAATATCTGTAAATTGGCTAATGTAGTCTCAGCTATTAAAGATAGGATAGGTGATGGGGTCAGGATTGTCGATTGGAGGATTGGTAGTAAGAGGAGAATGGGGGAGAGATATACTTTTTTAGAGATTACCCTGGAGTATGGAGTCTAGTAGTTCTTTCGTAATTTGATTAATCTATTCCATATGCAATGCCTTTATTGATTCCGGTCTCGTCCACGAGCACGGCTAGCTGGCTGTCTGGAAGTACGCTTGCTAACTTTATCGCAAGGTCATTTATTGCCTCTACAGGGTTCATTTCACCTGATTCGATTTTATCGAGTATTTCTTCGAGCTCTCTGCTGGTTTCCTCTGATACGAATACTGGGAAGTTCTCGTTAAGGTATTTGAAGACCGTTATGCCGGTTTTCGTTGGCACAACGTATTGTGCTTTTTTACTTATTATGATGTATCCGTGTCTCCTGTTCGATTCTATTACCTTAGCATATGTACTTGGTCTACCTATTTTCTTCTCCTTCATTAGTCTGACTAGGTCTCCGGTCTTGAATAGGCGTATTGAACTGGTTCTAACTTTCTTCATAAATGTTAACTTTATGCTGTCTTTTGCCGATGCTTCCTTTATCCATTTTCTTGTCCTGGGTGGGTTCACTAGGTAGTGTCCCTTTTGTTCGTAGTCGATTATCCCTTCGTAAACAGACACTATGTTCTGTGGGAATTCGAGCTCTATGCTTGCCTTCTTGGCTTTTGACGGCTTCATCTGGCTCGCTATGAATCTCTTGAATATTAGATCGTATAGTTTCAGATGTGCTCGTGTCAGCTTTATTTGGATCTTTAAGGTTCCTTCAAGCACGAGGCGTTGTAGTTCTTCTACGTCGAGTGGCTTTGTGGGTCTTATTGCTTCGTGGGCTCCTCCTTCTCCCCAGCTCCTTGGATAGTAGTGCTCTTCTAGGCCTTTCTTTTCTAGGTAGGATTTTGCTATTCCCATGCCGTTAGTAGATATTCTTGTGCTATCTGTTCTATGATATGTTATGAGTCCAGCCTCGAATAGTTCTTGTGCGAGCTTCATTGTGAAGCTGGCGCTATAGCCTAACTTTAGTGACGCGTCGTAGAGTAGAGCGTCGGTGGTATATGGTGGTGCAGGATTTACTTCCTCTATCCATTCTTGGAAGCTAGATATCCTAGCCTCTACATCCTTTGACAGCTCTTTTGCTGTTTCTTTTTCCTTTACGAAGAGGTATATTCTCTCGCCTGTGGCTGAATAGTTGTAGACTAGTAGATATCCCTTGTTCTGTTTCCATTCTTCGTATCTAGAGACTATCCAGCCTAGAACTGGTGTCTGTACTCTGCCGGCTCCTAGCCATCTTTTATTATATTTACTCCATAGATGTTTGCTGAGAGTAAATCCTATCCATCTATCTTCGATCCTTCTCACAATCTGAGAATAGACGAGTCTGTGGTCTATGCTTGTTGCTCCACGCAACGCCTCTATTATTGCATCTCTTGTTACTTCGTGGAATCTTCCTCTCCTTATATTAGAGTTAAATGGCTTAAGGACGAGGTATACGTCCCATGCAATCTTTTCTCCTTCTCTGTCTGGATCCGTCGCTATGATTATCTCATCAACCTCTAGGGAAAGCTTTCTGAGCGTGTCGACTATTGAGGCCGCCGAGTACACTGCGTAGCTTCCACATCTAGGACAGGCACCGTCTGCTGCATATGTATATCCGCATTCGAGGCATCTTTTTATTGTCTTATATACGGGTTTGTAGACTCCTTCCTCGTATTTTACACCGTATACTGAGTCTTCTACATCTATAGCTAATTCTAGGAAGTGTCCGCGTGTAGCTGTGACCATTAACAAGTATACGGTTCCTGTGTCGGGATCAACTGTGCTTGTCTCATAGACCGTTAAGCGACCGAATCTCCTCTTAGAGGGTCTTCCCCAGAACCACGCTATAGTTCGTGCTTTTGTCGGAGACTCTACTACTAGGAGGACTGTCTTTACATTTATCTTCTTTCCTTTCCCTTGTCTACTCTCTGCTATTCTTGTTAATACATTGTTAATATCTAAACTATCGAATTCTCTGAATATACTACTTGTATACCACTTTAGCCTCTCCTCTAGGGCCTCAACATACTGTCTATCTTTTGTTAAGACTATGCTTAAGCCATGGGTCATTACTCCCTTGTATAGTCTGCTTGTTCTTCCACTTGCCTGTATGTAAGTTGGAGCATCTGGTGTGACTAAGTATGTTCCCGTTTGATCCTTCTCTACTAGTATGCCTCCAAGCCTTACTCTTTCTCCTGCTGCAAGACTGGACTCGAACCATTCTTTGATATATCCGGCTGATTCCTTCATAACTTCAACTAATTCGAGCAGTAAACCTTCCGCGTCTATCTTGTTGTTATAAGCTAGGGCGACTATTCTGGGATCTGGTATTTTCTCGAGGAGTCTTGTTATTTTCTTTATATAGTCCTGGGCTTTTTCTCCACCTTTATCATTGATATAGAATAGTAGTGCGAGTTGGCGTTTGGCGCTAGATAGTGCATCCTCTAACGATATCCTTCTAGCTGGTATCTCTATGAACACTGCATACTTAATGGTTTCAGGGAGATCAAGTCCCCTAACTATCACGCCGTACCTTGATGCCACTCCTACTATTACGTCTGCTTCGCCTGAGGCTAGCTTGCTCACAGCTCTTCGTGTTCCTGCTAGTGCTAGCTCCGCTTTGATGCCTGCACTTTTGAGTTTCTCGACTAGGAGTTTAGCTAGGGGTTTCCCGTGAAGCTGTGATACGAATACTACGCCTCCTCTCCCAAGGGTTTTCACTATTCTTACTAGATCCTTAGCTAGATCTGTTGTAACAAGATAGGTATCATCCACGCTTCTCATATAATCGCTTCCACCGCCTACCTCGAA
>JALUDS010000079.1:0-2770 GCA_027043945.1 Acidilobaceae archaeon | reverse complement strand
AGAGCAGGACGCACAAGAAATCGTAAACGCGGCCATCCTAGTCTATAAAGGAGAATCATCCATCGAGGAGGAAGCCGCTAAACTAACAAGGAACCTTCTACCACAAGCATTCGATGATATAATCGAGGAGATAAAAGGCCTACTAGTCCAAAAAGACCTTCAAGGATTCCTAGTAGCATACACTCCAGAAAACGTCTCAACAAACAACATAGACGAATTCAAGAACATAAGCGCCAGACTCGGAACCATTCTCCGAGAAGCAGGCTACAGTCCAGAGATACACCTAGGCGGAACAATGTACATGGAGCACGAGATAAGAGAAGGAGCACTACGAGACATACAGAGATCCGATAGAATAAGCATGGTACTAGTACTCATCATACTAGCCCTAGTACTGGAAAGCATAGCCGCAGTAATCCTACCATTCATAGGAATAGGATTCGGCCTCATGCTAGGACTAGCAGGCGCGGTATTCCTAGCAAAAGCTGGAATAGTAGACGTAACCACACACTCCCGTACAATAATGTACACTACAGGCCTAGGACTCGGAATCGACTATGCAGCATACGTATCAAAGAGGTTCCGAGAAGCATACGCAAAGAACCCAGACCCAAGAGAGGCGGCGGCAGAAGCATTCTCAAAGAGCTGGAAACCTGTACTAGCAGGAGCACTGACAGCGACAATAGGCTTCGGAAGCATGCTCCTAGCCAGCGACTTCCCATTCCTCTCAAGCATAGGAGGAAACGCTCCACTAGCAATACTAGGAGTAATGATAGCCAGCATAACCTTCATACCAGCACTCCTAGCCATAGTTGGAGGAAAAGACTGGTTCTGGTGGCCAAGACACCCAAGAGAAAAGACGCACGAAGACTCGAGGACAGCACGAGTACTCTACCCACTCGTAAAAACAAAGATAGTACCACTAGCAATAGTCCTACTACTTGCAATAGGTGCCTACACAGTAATGACAGGATTCACTGGTAGCTACGATATGTCATTGAACCTACCACGTGATAGTGAGACAGCGAAAACCAACGAGATCATAAACACCTACTACGACGCAGGAGTACTATACCCAGTATACATAATAACATCATCACCGGACAAAGCAGAGGCCATAAACCAGTCTATGTCACAGCTCTCATGCGTAGCCAAGGTAATAGTACCCGAAGAATACAACGGAAGACTAGTAAGAGCATACATGTCCGTAGACCCATTATCCTATGAAGGAATCCAGTGCGCAGAACAAATACGAGACCTAGCACACCAGGTTGACCCAGGATCACTAGTAGGCGGAATGAGCGCTGTAAACCTAGATCTGAGAAACCTGATAAACGACGTCTTCTACAACAAGGTATACCCGGTAGCTATAACACTAATGTTCCTAACAATGCTGATAGCATACGGAGGCCTATTAACCGCGATAGCAGCAATACTCTCAGTAGTATTAGCAGCCTACACTGCCAGTGCAATAACGATAATAGTATACTCTAAGATAATAGGAATCGACGTACTCTGGTACCTACCAGTCATAGTCTTCACAGCGATACTAGGAGTAGGGATGGACTACAACAGCTTCTACCTAGCAAGGCTAAGAGAAGAATGCGAAAAAGAATGTGGATCCAACGCGATAAAAGCAAGCCTAGCCCACGCAACCCCAATAGTACTAGGCCTGGCGACAATAATGGCAGGTGCATACATAGGACTAGCAGCCACAAGCACACCCGGATTATCCCAAATGGGTGTCGCACTAGTACTAGGCGTGCTACTAGCAGGACTCTACGCTAGCGTGCTACTGACACCACCACTAGTGCTATTGCTTAGAAATAAAGCTTGGTGGCCCCGTACAATTAGGAGAGGTGAAGGGCGACGGAGACAAAAATAGACCCCCTCAAATACCGTATCAGATTTCTCATATTAAGCTTGCTAGCCATCAAGCCCAGCCACGGCTATGAACTATCAAAAAAGATTGAGGACATGACGAAAGGGCTAGTTAAAGGCAGCCCCGGAAGTATTTATCCAATACTGAAAGAACTGAAGACAGAGGGACTGCTAGAAGAAGATCTAGTAATCGAACAAGGAAGAGCAAAGAAAATATACAAGCTGACATCGAGGGGGGCCCAGGTCCTAAGCGAAGAACTCAACAGGTTCTACGATATAGCCAAAGTCTTCATAGAGCTCGCCACAGAAGCAAGACGAAAACTCCCACTAGTCGCAAAAGACCCCGATAAACTCCCATGCCCTTCCCAGGAAGTCCTAGATAATCTTGCGAGGCTAAAACAGATGATTGAAGAATACATGGATACTATCAGAAAGAGAATAATGGAGTGTAGAAAGAAGAAGGAATAAGTAAGAATAAACAACAGCTAAGGCAGTAGCCTCTCAGGATCCCTAGGCAGTAGCCTAGCCTCCCTAATGTTTTCCAGTCTCAGTGTCTGCATCACTATTCTCTCAAGACCCATACCAGCTCCTCCGTGCGGGGGTGCGCCATGCTTGAAGAATGCCAGATAGAACTCGAAAGCACTCGGGTCTAGACCCTTATCTTTCAAGTTCTCCAGGAGCACATGGTATCGGTGCTCTCTCTGGCTACCTGTTACCACTTCTAGCCCCCTATAGAGTAGGTCGAAGCCAGTAGTCCACTCGGGCTCGTCCTCCAGCCTCATCGTATAGAATGGTCTTGCTCCCCAAGGATACTCGGTTACGAATACAAAGTCGCTATCCATTTTTTCATCGACGTATCTGCCGAGAAGGCGTTCTGCCTCGCTGTCTA
>JALUDS010000078.1:0-2800 GCA_027043945.1 Acidilobaceae archaeon | reverse complement strand
TATATGTCCACTTCTACGGGGCTAACGCCGTTATGGGTGACAGAGAGCCGAATCCCGTACCAGGCCATGAGCTTGGTATAATCATCGAAGTGGTCTCAAGGGACCGGGAGCTGGCAAAGACGATAGCAGGCGCGGTGAGAAGCACGCTACTCCACCTGGGATGGCCAGGACGCATAACGACGGCGGGGAACCTGGCATTACCCTTCAGTCCCAGCGACTTATATGCTGGAAAGACATACGAGTGGAGCATATGGCACCTGATAGAAGAACATGATCCCCTAGAATTCTCATCCATTAAGGTCCTGGAGGTGTAAGATATGGCTAGGCTCATTGATGTAGCGAGTATTATCAGGAGTAAAAACGCTGGACCATTCACCATAACTATAGATATACTCTTTAGAGAGAAAGAATGCGCTGTTAAAGCCTATAGTTATCTAACACCTGAGAGGATAGCATCTTTATACAAGGAGGATCCCTCAAGGATAGAAGTAATCCTTTATGAGCCGGCTAACGCGGTCAAAATCAATATTCCGCGCAAGATACCAGCCGGTCACCCTGGCGACACCGACGTTTACGGTGCGCAACAACACGCTCCTCTACTAGGGTTCGAGATACCTTTCGACTGTAAATAACGTGGAGGGCGAGTAATAGTGGGAAAGGATGTGGTAGCGGACATCGTGGATAAAATAATCGAGGCATACAATGAAAACGGCAGACAAGAATTAGAAGCCGCTAGGACTGCTCTAATAGATACCTATGCAGTAATGGCGGCGGCGCCCAGAGTATACAAGAAGGCTTCACTATACGCTACGCGCCTCGGGGAAACAGGTACGAAGGAAGGCATACGAGTACCGGGACTAGGCCATATGTCTACTCCTAGAGGAGTAGCCGCGGCAATGGCCTTCCTATCGCACAGCATAGAGTATGATGACTGGCTAGCAGAAGCCCTAATACACGTAGGTAGTGTATCCATACCCATTATACTAGCATATGGTAGAGAAAGACAGATGAGCGAGATTCTAAAGACCATCATAGCATCATATGAAGCAGCACTATACCTGGGGAGCTACTATGGTAGAAGCCATTATACATATTGGCACTCGACCTCGAGTATAGGAGCACTAGTAGCGGCAACCACCTATATACTTGTAAGACATGGGCCACAGAGAAAACTACTCGAATCGACAATAGATGTTGCATCAGCATACATAGGAGGACTGTGGACAGTAAACAACTCTCAAGCACTATATAAGCCCCTATCTCCGGCAAACGCGGTTCTCACAGGCCTACTAGCAGGAACCGCGGCTGAAACAGAACCTGCGAGGATACCGGGAGCACTACACGAATCCTGCAGACTTCTGCGAGGAGAGTGCACAGTGAAGACATTTGATAAGAGAGGAATACTCCTCAACGGCTACAAGCTCTACCCAACATGCAGACACAGCCATACTACAATCGAAGCAGTAGAAAAAATACTAGAAAAAACACAAGTCTATCCCGACGGGATCCAGGAAATACAAGTAAGGGTATTCAAAGAAGCCATAAACGTGGCAGGAAAACAGGATCCCGTATCCGTGGAAGAAGCCAGGTTCAGCATACCACACCTAGTTGCAACTATGCTTGTGTATAGATCAGTAGACTTCGAAACAATTAGCAAATCACTAAACGATCCCAGAATAAAATCGCTCAGAAGAAAAGTAGTCCTAGTAGAAGACAAAGACTACACCTCCAGGTATCCAGAAGAACAACCATCAACTGTCACAATAAAGATAAGAAATAAAGAGTATAGCGAGACAGTGCTTCATCCAAAGGGAGATCCAAGACGAGGAGACAACATAGTAGAGGTACTCAACAAAGCAAGGAGCCTCAAAAAGTACATGACACCCATAGACCAAGCAGTATTAGATAAGCTAATAGACGCTGAACCAGACACGATCTTAGCCGAGATCCTCGAATAATCACTATAAGAAAAATCTCGGTCAAAACTAAGATACATAACTAGAAAGCAAAACTATGCATACCCATACACTGATATAGGCAAAGGTGCCATGATATGAGCGATATAAGGCCACCCACATATGGAAAAGACGCATTAGAAAAACTAGTACAATTCCCCAAGAAAATACTCAAATTCATAATAGTAACCAGCATACTAGTCGCGATAGCAATATACTACGCCTATTACATGACAGGTGAAAAAATAATTCTCATGGCATTGTTCCTGGTCCTAGCAATGCTCCCAGTAGATATAGCAATAATCTACGGACTATCATCCTCATACTATAAAAGGACAAGACAGTTCCTTACGAATCTGATAAAGCTACTAGAGCCAGAGGCATACGGAATCCTCAGACACGCAGGCTATACTCTCATATCCGCTAAGCGGAAGACTGGGGAAATCGTCTACATGCTTATACCAGACAATACAAGGCTCTATCTAGTCATAGTAAAAGAATTCGTTCCACGGCAAGAAAAGAATGCGAAATCAATAATAGAGCTAGCAAGTCTAAGCCTACATCTTTCAAAAAAGATAGGAACAGTTAGGAAATTTTTCAAATTGAACAAGCCTACCCGGAAGTGTATCAGGTTAGAGGAAGAAGTCAAGGGCGAAATAAGGATCCTTGACCCATATAGGCCCGTTATCGAGTACGGGTATGGAAAGGCTGTAGTAGTGCTGTTGCGTTGCCTAAAAGGGCTTAGTAGTGCCTATCAGGAGGTAGAGGAACTAGTTAAACTCCACTTACCGGACTCTAATGAGGAATTTCTCTGAAGTGATAAACTAGTCGGCGACATGAGCCCT
>JALUDS010000077.1:0-2843 GCA_027043945.1 Acidilobaceae archaeon | reverse complement strand
GCATCAGACATAGCCAAAGTATCAGGCGACCTAGTCCTACTAAAGGACGACCTAAACCTCATAATAAAAATCTACGAACTAGGCATCAAGACCAGCCGGATCGTAAAAGAAAACCTCGCATGGGCATTCCTCTACAATATCCTACTAATACCTGTCGCCGCAGGAGCCCTGTCCAGCCTAGGAATAGTCCTCGAGCCCGGGCTTGCCGCGCTAGCCATGTCGCTGAGCAGTATATCTGTAACACTTAACAGTCTCAGAATCCTCCGATAAACCCCGTCCCACTGGTATTTACGAGCAGACAATAATCCCTCCAACCATAATATACCGTGAAGCAGAATAGTCAAGGTGAAGACTCTATGAATCATCACATAGATCCCGTATGCGGAATGAAGGTTCCCCAAACCACACAGTACAAAACAGTCTACAAGGGAAAAATCTACTACTTCTGTAGCCCACAGTGTCTCAAAGAATTCAAGAAAAACCCGGAATATTACCTAGAACACGGCCCTCAAGGAATGCCACACCACTAGCCTGCTAGGCCTGTACAACCACAGTACCAAAGCCATTCTGACGGGATTCCCCGATGCCAGCAATCTCAGCAACAGCAAGTATATCCTCTACCCTACGCCTATGCCTCGGCGATACCTCAACTATATACGTGACCTGTCCCATCAATGCAGCCTCCCTCTTACCCTTATACGGGACCATCACAGGCCTCAACGTGTTCAAACTATACCAGGTCTCCACAAGCCCGCCGAGCACATCCAGCGATGAGTCCAAGATCCCCTGCGAGAACGTATGCGCCCCAACAACAAGCATATACGGCACCATCAATACCTCGACGGCAGTAGGACTGAACTTAGGTAACTTGCTCCGCGTAAACACGTTGAATATCATAGCCGGAGCCTTCAGATAGACCCGGACTCGGTTACCAACACTAACCTTCTCACGTATAGAATCAGTTACGTCCTCCAACCTTTCCAACTTATAGGTAACTATGGAATCGCCTATCTTAACCGCTAGTGGCGAGCGGAGCTCCCTTAGATACGACGCTATCTTCGACGCTATTACATCGTCTCCGCCGAAATGAAAGATGTATTCCCCCTCCAGCTCTACAGGGTTAAGTACCCATCCTCCCTTCTCCCTGTTCCACCTATACATGGGAGAGACAAGGTCTCCCAACTCCATATCGCTCTTGCCCACTCTAAACAGGGGAGAGAGATGTACAGGCGAAACAATTCCCCGAATCCCCCTGAATATCCGTAGCTCCCTAGCCAACGCATAGATCAAGGTCTTGACATGTACCCCCGTAAACTCATACACGGGCCCGCCAGAATGAACTTCAAGAATAGCCCTGTAAGCCCTCAACCCTTTCCAGCCTCCAACCTCATAAGCCTATACAATACCTTTCCAGGAAAAGTTTTCACAATAATATTCCTACCATGCAGGATCAAACCCTTCCTCTCCAACTCCCGTATAACCTTATAGATCGACCTCCCATAACCATACCGCATAATCAAGTCCTCCTTAACACGTATAATATCTCCCTCCATACCATATATTTGCTCAAACAAAACCCGCTGCCTTCTCTCAAGCCTATAAACAAAGAAACCCGTCAATGGAACCAGCTCAGACTCTCCACCCTCAACACCAACCAACATATAAGCCCTAGCATCATAGTTCATGACATAATATAATACCACCTGCACAACCACAGGATACAAGTAACGACTCCCACTAAGCAAAGACACAACCACAACCTGTGGAGACTCCCGCAATAACAACTCCATAAGCCTAGAAACATCACCAGAACTCAAAGGTTTAAGAACAACCCTATATAGACGGGCACCAAGCTCCTCCGTCAACTCTTCTAGTTGACCAAAAATTTTCTCTTTAACATCTAAAAATCCCTCAACAGTAACACCAATAACACAAGAAACCTCGCCAATCCTCGGATCCTCAACAAACTCCATGACTGTCTGAAGAGTCACGCCGACAGGAACTATCAAACATGATGACACATCAAACACCGTGGAAAATAATCACCCTTTGAAGGGTTAATAAATATAATTAACCTCAACAATAGCATAACTATAAATAATATTACACTCAATCATAACAAGTAGAGGTGGACCAATGCTCCCACCACAACAAAGACTAAAAATAGCATACACACTCCTACCCCCGCCACTATCAGCACTACCAGCAAAATACTGGACAAGCATAAGCCTACTAGTCCACAGCTATAGTGTAGCAGTTTTATTCGAGGAACTAACGCAATCTTTCGCTGACGCTTATGATCTAGATGATGCACCAGATGAAAAAGAAGCATTCATAATCGGTTTCTTGCATGATCTGGGCCAAAAACTAGGCTCAAAAAATCTTCTTAAATTAGAAGAATGGATAAAGACAAAACTCGAAGAAATAGGCTATAATACGAGAGAAGCCTCATTCTTGTCAAAATACGTTCGTACAAATCCAGCAGAGACAAGAAAAGACCCTACCTATCCTGACTGGGTATGGGATTTATTATGGTTGTCTGACAGAATGCAGGGCACTAATAATCCAGCAGAGCTATATTCTCTTGTTACAGAAGCCTCACAACGCTTGCCTGAAAAACTAAATATTCTCTATGCCGATATTGGCATTCCACACACATTGATAAGGACACAAATAACGAATGCATTATATAATAAACTTAAGAAAATAGAGTCAGAAGAGAACAATGTAATAATACCAATTTCGCTTCCTTCCGGCCTAATTATACTAAACAATAGTAATAATCTAACTGACCTGCTAGAACTTGACTGGTACAATTTAATCCGAGAAACAAGCCTCGGCCT
>JALUDS010000076.1:0-2857 GCA_027043945.1 Acidilobaceae archaeon | reverse complement strand
GGTCCTAGGATAAGGCTAGCACGGCCTGATTATAGTATTGCACCCTATCCAGCTCCCCGCGGGTGGGTTAGCTCGCTACGAGAATACATTGTTAGGAATTATAGCGGGCTCGTGTTTGTATAGGGTTATAAAGAAATGAAGTAGGAAAGTCTACCATGTATGTTACTTAGATATCGCAGGTCGGACATCCGCCTGCATAGTCTTCGGCTACAGCGACTACTTCTTTAACTTTTCCGCTTCCTAGACGGAGCTTCGTCTTGCCCGGGGCATGTCTAGTCTCAATATGCTCTAGAGCTTGTTTTGCTGCCGTTTCGGGGCTTGGCTCGACTGGTTCTTTTACAGGCTCAACGATTAAAGCCGGTAGGTCTTCTGACTCGTTGACGGGCTTCAGGACTTTTCTACCATCTTTGGTATATTCGACTTCTACTTCTCCATATTCTTCGTGGTACTCGATATGTTTACCGTGATCTTTTCTTTCTTGATCTTTCTTCTCTTTTTCTTTTAGACCGAAATAGATTACCTGTTCGCTTTTACTCCTGTCCCTATATACGGTAGTTCCTTTTATTCCAAGCTTCCATGCTAGCAAGTATATTCTCCTGACAGTTTCTACAGGTTCGTCGTGTCTAAGGTTGATAGTCTTGCTTGTTCCAGCATCTATCCATGCTTGCCAAATTGCCTGTTGCAGGAGATGCCACTCGGGATCGACGTCGTGAGCGGTCTTAAAGATTTTTCTCAGAGATCTCGGGATCCACTTGAGGTGCTGTATGCTTCCTGTCTCGGCTACTTCTAAGAACACCTCGGGTTCATCCATTTCTCTTTTTGCGAGCTCCTCTAGGAATAATGGATCTACTTCTATGAATTCGCCTACTGCAACCCTCCTTAAGAACGCTAAGGCGAATAAGGGTTCTATACTAGAGCTAGCTCCCGCTATTATGCTTATGGATCCCGTTGGCGCTATACTTAATAGTGCGGCGTTCCGTAATCCGAATTTCATGGCTTCTTCCTTTACCAGGTTCCAGTCGGTCTTGGGCTTTTTCTCTAGTAGATGTAGTAGTTTTTCACTAGGCTGCGAAAGGAATTCTTTTCTTCCCGTCTCTTTGTATACAATCCTAAGATAATCGTCTGGGCTCTGGTATGGAAGTGTTTCATGTAGCCACCTGTATAGTTTTGGATTCCATGCCGGGAAGGGTCCTTTCTCCTTCGATAATTCTATACTTTCCATGTAGGCGTTCCAGGCTATCCATTCCGCTACCGACCATGCAAGTCTTATCGCGTCTGGACTATCATAGGGTATTCCGAGCTTTATCAGGAATCTAGCCCACCCCATGACTCCGAGACCGACTTTTCTAGTGCGTAGGTTTGCATCTCGGATTCTTTGGAGAGGTGGCAGGTTTCTATCGATGACATTGTCTAGTAGCCTTATAGCCAGTCGCACATCCTTTGCTAGGCCCTCCCAATCTATTTCGTCGTCTTTAACGTATTTTTCAAGATTAATGCTTCCCAGGTTACATGCCTCCCAAGGAAGCAAAGGCTCCTCTCCGCAGGGGTTCGTCGCATTTATTTTTCCGAGGTACCAAGTAGGGTGTCTTCTGTTGATTTCGTCTATGTTAAGGAATCCGGGATCGCCGCTTTCCCAGGCTCCAGTTACGATTTTATCGAATAGATCCTTTGGATCTATCCATTTTACGATGGCATCTTCTTCCTCCGCAAGAGCTATCGCTTCGTCTATTGTTACTATAAGGGATTCATCAAGGCTTATGCTTCCACCGTTTTTTTCTAGCTCGTTGATTATTACTTCCTGTACCCAGTCATCGCTAAGATAGTGTCTGGCCCTTGAGATCGCGTAGTATCTTGAGTCGCGTTTGCCTCTTAGGTCTGTTTTTCTAGGATTAATGAGTGGCCATTGTTCATTGTTTTCGAGTGCTTTAAAGAAGGCATCGTAGAAGCCGACACTGATGTTGAAGTTTTGTAGATGGGTGTCTTTTAGCTGACCTGTTTTAGCTAGGATGAATTTCTCTATATCGGGATGCCAGACATGCATTATTCCCATGTTTGCTCCTCGTCTCTTTCCTCCTTGTTTTACTACGTCTGTTGCCACATCAAAGAGTCTCATAAAGCTAAGTGGACCGCTTGAAAGCCCACCGCTACTCGTTACAATATCGTTCTCGGGGCGTAGCTCTGAAAAGTCAAAACCAGTTCCTCCACCACTCTGATGGATTAGCACCTGTGCTCTGAGAGCGTCCATTATACCTTCTTGATCGGGAGTGGTCATTGCGTCTCTTACAGGGACAACAAAGCATGCTGAAAGTATCTTGAGCCGTGTACCTGCGTTCATTAACGTGGGACTATTCGGCATGAACCTAAGTGTACTTAGCAAATCGTAGAATTTCTTTGCATACTTTTCGACTTCTTCGTCTGATTTACCATAGTCTTTTTCTACCTCGGCTAGGTATCTAGCGGTTCTCCAGAAAAGCATTTGAGGGGTTTCTCTAAATCTCCAGGTTTCGGGATCCTTTAAAAGATATCTGGCTTCTAGAACTTTCAAAGCATTAAATGAAAGTAGGAGATCTCTCTCATCAAACTCGTTCCAGTTACCCTTTCCATAGACATCATTATAGATATGAGCTAGCTCGAATCTCTTCGCGGCCTCAAACCATTTAGGGTTAGTTATGCCTCTCTCAACCATAATTTTAGCTATTTTGTCCGCTAAGACAGCCGAGTATACTTCTCTCTCCTCTATTGATTTGAGTACCTCGTCCAGTAAATCTAGAGCGTCTTCTTCTGAAAGCCCCGCTCCTAACACTGCTTTTCTTATCGATGCTCTTAGCTTAGCTAGGCTGAATGGCTCTTTTCTTCC
>JALUDS010000075.1:0-32713 GCA_027043945.1 Acidilobaceae archaeon | reverse complement strand
TTATACTGACTATTCCAACGAGCACTCCGGCATCGTTTACTACGGGTAGATGTCTAACCTTTAGACTCGACATAATGCGCAGAGCCTCAGCCACGCTTTCATCAGGCTTAACTGTAACTGGGTTAGGCGTCATCACGTCCCTTATGAGAGTCTTCTCCGGGTCTCTTCTCCTAGCAACTACTCGTCTCAGCAGGTCTCTCTCAGTAAATATTCCGACCAGCCTACCGTTCTCGTCCACTACTGGTAAAGCTCCAATTCCGAGCTTGTCCATTATAAGAACTGCGTCCATCACAGTATTATCTGGCTTGACGGACGCAGGGTTTCTTGTCATAACCTCTTCTACTCTATAATCAAGCCTCATCCAGAACACCACTCAATAGTTTAACCATGTATACCGCTCTGTAATATTTCTAATCCATTCCTAATAGGCCTCCAGACAACTTAGTAATCAATTACGATCGGCCTCGAGTTATCGTGGGTCGCTCCGGGCGATGTCATCACAGACACGTCTCAGACAATCTAGCCCTGCTCATCCCCATATATAGGATCTAGAGAACGTTTAGAGATATTTTATTCCGCTATCTCCCAGGCAAATGGAAAATTATCTGCACCACGTCACGGGAGGAGGCTGAGTATAGTCATATGCCCAGGCAGGCTGTGGAACCGGTATAAATCCTAGATCCCAGCACTTACCACAGAACAGTGAAGCCTCATATTCGTCGCTTACAGGATCAGACACAATAACGATCTTGCCTCTCTCTACCGCGTACACTAGTGCATTCAACGCGTTCTGTGTCTCTTCCCCATCCTGAGGAACCGATGCCGAGTCTACTGATACCGTCCAGAGCTCCTCTCTTAGGACTCCGTCGATACAGTTGAGAAAGAAATCATTGTAGAGCAAGCTGTATGCTCCCCCGATATTGACAACAATTAGGACGTCATCTCCATAGAAGGACTCTATGTTACTCGACAGGTTACATAAAGTTTCAATCATGGCTTCAACCGGATCCACTCCACTAGCCCAGGATGGTCTCTGTTCATCTAATGTGAAGGATGCATCGATGTTATCGAAGTAAACCCCGTCATATCCCTCCTGAAGATACTTGATTGCAAGTTCTTGGATCGTGTCTATCCATATGGGATTCCAGTACTCTACAAAGTATTCTCCTTCATACTCAGAACTCTCATGAATTATAGATTTAATAGCGGGCTCGTTAAAGTAGCTTCTCCACTCCTCAGCATAGCCCAGATTAATATACGCTAGTGTCCTCCAGGAATGTTCTTTTACTACCTGAAGCTCTGAGCTAGAGAGTTCTTCGGGCTCCACAACAATTATACTCCAATTCGTTTTAGTCAACTCTCGAACACTAACATTATTCAAATAATATACCGCGGGCATCCGTGGGGGAACCCTGACATCCTCAACGTAAGGAGACGATACAGTATCTCCAGCTCCCGGACTAGACCCATAATTCATATTGATAACCAACACTATGACCAATACCGCCACTAGCAACGACATAATAAGAACGCCTTTCTTCATCACAGCCTACCTTCACACTTCGCCAAAAATGAATCCTAGGGATAACTATAAATCCCTTAAACCCAGGAACAAGATTAAAGGATCAAGGAAGAGACGCGGTCGGGCGCTGGGCCGGTAGCTCAGCTGGAAGAGCGCCGCCCTCGCACGGCGGAGGCCCCGGGTTCAAATCCCGGCCGGTCCACCAATACTCTTTATATCCTATTTCGAGAACGATATATTGCCATTGTGGCATCTTCACTAAGGTCATTCTATAATATCTTTAATAAATCATTCCTAACAGACTGTTATATAAGAGTTATATTCTCATTTTTCGGCCTCAACGTTAAGTCCATTAAAAGTGAATTTTTCTTGTTAATTACCTAGAAGTTTATAATACTGAACTAAAAGTAGTTTACTTCACTATTTTATAGTCTTTTCTTCGTTGTCCAACTAGAACATATTTGTTGTCCAAGAAGTGTATTATTGCTATTGTTGTGATCTATAATATGGGAAAACGTTTCTCAATATGGAACATAAGGATTGTTTTGGTAGTTATTACTCTTTATAGATGTATTGTTAGCGGGTTTGCTTGATAAAAATTATTAAAACGCGTAAGAGGTTTCTTTGATCTCTTTGATTAGTTTATCGTGTTCTGATGAATCTTGCTAGTAGTCTGGCTAGTGGTGGCAGTATTCTTGTTTGTACTAGTACTTCTGCGGGACCGTATACTTCTACTGCTAGTCCTTCTCCTCCCAGGAAGAATGTTTTGAGTCCTCCTACTTTCACTATTTTGTAGTTCACGTTTGCAGGCATTGCTACGAAGTGCATGTTGTCGATGACGACTTTTTCTCCTGCGTCGACTTTTATTTTTTCTATTGCTCCATAACTGTTTACCCAGACGATGCCGTGGCCTTGTGCTTTTACCCATACGAGTTCTCCTTCTGCTAGTAGCCCTTTCATTCCTCTCCATGCTATACTGATCTCTATGTCGCCGTGGTGGGCTAGGTAGCTTGTGTCTTGTATTATCCATGCCCCTCCGGAGAGATTAATCGCTTCTATATCTCCTGGAACGCCGGGAACGAACCATATCTCTCCTCCACCTGGCCCGGCATGATAATGGTTTAGGAAGAAGCTTTCCCCGGCCATTAGCTTTCTGGCGAGGCCCTTGAGGATGCCTCCGCTCTTTGTTTCGATCTTGATATTTCCTTTTATGAGCATCATGGCTCCTGGTTCCGAGCTTACTTTTTCCCCGGGAGAAAGTTTTACTTTTAATACAGGATATGCTGGGCGTTTATCTATAGTCCATTCCAATATGCTTTCACCTCAATATTATCATTATATAGACAGAATCATATCTATTTCAAGGTATCTATATCGTTGCTTGATCTATAATTATGCTTCTACTCCTAAAGCCTATCGGAACACGATTATTCCGCATTGTATCTTTCTTCCTATACATATAGGTTATTTTATTCTCATTCTTGTAGGAGTATTTGATTTGAGGCATGATGAGCCAGGTTGGATGTCCCCGAGACTGTTACGATACCTGTGTTCTAGCCCTAGACAGTACTCTGCGTAATGTAGATGGATTCCTGACCTCTGGTTCTACCTGTGCCAGAGCTGCTGCCGACTTGAAGCGTGTTAGTTCTAAGAATAGGATACGGTATCCGGTTATTGCTGCTGATAAGGAGTTGGGTCTTTATCGAAGGATTACTCTGGATAAGGCTATTGATGTTCTTGTTTCTCGTGTACGGGAGATTGTCGATAAGTATGGAGCGGATAAAATACTTGTAGTTGATTATGCTGGTAATAGAGGAGTATTTACTAGATTGTTGCCCCTTCGTTTCTGGAGGCTTCTAGGTGCTACGTTTACTGATTACAATATTTGTGACTATTCGGGATCTATTGGTATAGGTCTACACTATGGATTAGACTATGGAGCTTTACCCGAGTCCATATACAAGGCTCGACTAATTGTTTACTGGGGAGTAAACGCGGCGGTATCAAATCTCCACGGATTCAAGATGGCTCTAGAAGCTAAAAGGATTCGCGGTACCATGATCGCTACGATCGATGTAAGAATTACTGAAACAATGAAGTCTTCGGATATAAGGATCCTAATACGGCCTGGAAGCGATGGTGTTCTTGCTCTAGGACTCGCGAACTATATAATACAGAACGAACTCTACGACAAAAGATTCGTCGAAGAATACACGTATGGCTTCGATCAGTTTCGCGAATATGTCAAGAAATACGATCTAGACTATGTATCCCGATATACAGGTCTTCCACGACGCTTAATCGAGGAGTTTGCCTATACTTATGCCAGGAACAAGCCTAGCTTAATTTTCGTAGGCTATGGTCTACAGAGGAGATATGGCGGAGGAGAAGCTGTCAGGGCCATAAGCTTGCTTCCTGCACTAGTCGGAGTCCACAGAGGCTTCTTCTATAGTAATACATCAGGCCTCTTGTTACCCTTCAACCGGTTAACGCCTTCACCTGCTAGAACAATTCCGCAGTCCATGCTCGCAGAATACCTTGAGAAAGGAGATTTCAAACTAGTATTCATTTTCCTCACTAATCCAGCTGCCACATATCCCGAGGCCGAGAGGATAAAGAATAACTTGCTTCGAGACGATTTATTCGTCGTTGTCCATGAAACGCATTGGAGCGATACTGCTAGATTAGCTGACCTAGTTATCCCGGCCCCAACATATCTGGAAAAAGAAGACCTTGTCTATAGTTACTGGCATAATTACCTCATATACAATAAGCCCCTTCTTCCAAGACCTCCGGAGAGTATCTCAGAGCTAGATCTCGCCAGGAGGCTTGCAGACTCGTTAGGCATCAATGACGACTACCTAGAGGATCCCTGGGGCAAGCTTTCCGAAGATACTAACGGGCTAGTAGAAAGAGCAAGACAGGTAAGGATTGTCGAGATCCCTTACAGGCGCCTGGACGAGTATCAGACTCCTAGCGGTAAAATCGAATTTTATTCACAGCGTGCCCTCATGCAGGGTTATAGACCGTTTCCCGAGCCTGTTGCTCCCAGGGTTCCTGAAGGATACTTTGTCCTAGTCTCTGGATCACATCCATTGTACACTCATAGTCAGTTCGAGGACGTATACGGGAGGATTCCCTCAGTCGCATTTATCTCGGTCCAAGACGCTGAGCAATATGGGTTAGGGAATAACGATCTTGTTGAGATCTTCAATGAGAAGGGTAGCGTGATTATGAGGGCAAGGATAACAAACCAGATTCCTCAAGGCATAATATTCGTGTACAGGAGTGCTTGGACCCTGGATAATAGCCGGATCAACAAACTAGTGGATCCAGGGAGAGACTCACTTGGCGGAGCAGTATATAATTCAACACTTGTCCAAATTAGAAAACAACCAGCAAGACCTGAAGCTTACAGGAAGCGTTTTCCAAAGTCGTTTAATAGTTTGTCGAGTTTTTCTTTGAACTCCTGTGGATCCTCGAACAATAGGTCTGTTAATGACTCTTCTAGGTAGTAGTCCTCGATTCCGAGCATCTCGAAGATGGGCCTGATAAAATTCCACCTTACTATGAGGAATAATGTTCCTTCATCATACATAGTGCTCAGTACTTCAACGAATTTCTCGGGTTTCTCAAGTAGAAGCCTGATACAGCTTTTTTTCTCGGCTCTTTTACAGTTGAGATCCAGTATGCCGTAGAGTCCTGGAGACTCTTCTCTTATCCGTGCCTTTATCTTCTCCTCTAGTTTTTGTAAAGAGAACTCATCCACGGACCTCCCCCCGGGATACCGTTATCTTCTCGATGCTCTCACGCACACATTCTATTATTTCGCCGCATGACGCATAGTATCTAGGATTGCCTCTTGCCCATATCATCAGTCTACAGTCTTTGTATTGCGCATTCTCTGGTATCTCGAATTTGAGTACGATATCCGATATTGCGGCGTTCATTCTGTAAGTTTCTTCGGATATCTCGGATCCTAGCCTTATCACTAGCTTGCCTTTGGATTTCAGATATAATAGCTGGTTCACTAGCTTGTGGAGGTATCTGGGCTCAAGGGTTCTTTCTACAAGCTCTATGCCGTGGAATATTACTACGTCGTAGTTTCCGCTTGTCACGAGATCTATTTCTTTCTGGTATAGCTCAGAAAGGCTGAATGCGAACGGGTTTATGCCGATAAAGTCGATGTACTTGCTTATATAGTTATAGTAGGATTCTCCGTCGTATCCGAACTGCTCTAATATGCTTATTACTAGATCCTTGAAAGCCTTGGAGGAATATCTATATGATATGACTAGGGCTCTTTTCTTGTTGGCGACGGCAAGAGCTATTATGATCGGTGCTACTTCTCCGGGCCTCATGTCAGGAGGATACGAGATATATATTGTATAATCTATGGGAGTACTACCTATAGTCTTCTCTAGTAAATTGCAGGGAGGTGCTATAGTTTCCTCGTGCTTGGGGAGCTCCTCTATAATGGGTGAAACATGTAGACGAATACCGTATCCTTGAACTATTGAAAATGGTATCTCAGCCTCTATAATCGGTGACCCCCTGGCCTTTCTAAGCTCAAGGGTTCTAACAAGTAAGCCACGCTCGATCTTATGCTTCATTATTAATACTGCGTCTGCGACGAATTCTATATCTCCGAGATTAATCCTCTCCTGGCCGAAAGGTAATTCTGCTATTAAAACTACCATACCATCAATAATGCTTGACAACGTATAGAAATAGTTTTGCAGATATGCACGCTTCTCTTCTTCCTTAGCCGCCTTTAGAAATGTATTCATTGAGTCTATTATGATTATTTTAGGTCTGAAGTTTGCTATTTGATCGTTAATCTCCTCTAGTAGTTTCTCAACCTCAAGGAAAGTTATTGGAAGCTTGAGAAATTTGAACAAGCCTTCTTTCTCGATGGATTCAAGATCAATTCCGAGATTCTTCATTATTTTGAAAAGCTTACGTTTATCCTCTTGGAAGGTTATGTACAAGCATCTGTTACCAAGCTTGGCGTTTTCATAACAGATTTTAGACGCCAAGCTTGTTTTTCCAGCGCCGGGATGGCCTGCTATAACTATTAGAGAATTTAAATGCAACATCTCCTTAAGCATTTTGTCTAGTTCTGGCAGGCCAAAAGTAAGTTTCATTATACTAGCACCATTTACATTCTTTCAAAGATAAATATTTAACTATATGTATTTAAAATCTGTGATAACTAAGTTTCAAAAAAGATACCTAAATAATAGTGTAGTTAAACATCTATTAATAATTTAAACAAAAGATACATAATATAATAAAAATATTAAATACAATATATAAAGAATTAATTAAGAACAATGAGAAAAATAGCATAGAGATCATAGAATAATCCCACACACATACCCAAGCAACAATGATAAGAACATTGTCGAGAATTTTGGTGGGCCCGCGGGGATTTGAACCCCGGACCTCCGCCGTGTAAGGGCGGCGTCCTGACCAGGCTAGACGACGGGCCCCCTGGCCCCAGACGCCAATCAAATAGGATAAACACATCCAAGTTTAAAAGAATTAGCCTTCATACCGCTTCTATACTATTTAAATACTGAATATAGGCGACTTGTCCCGATGCTAATTTATCTTAAATTAATAAGGTTAATTGTATGGTGAATACCGTTGTCCTATGACGTCATAATAGTAGGTGGGGGACCTGGCGGATATCCAGCTGCGATACTATTGGGTAGAAAGGGCTACAAAGTAGCTCTTATAGAGAAAAACTTACTCGGCGGAGAATGCACGAACTATGGATGTATACCTACAAAAGCGCTTCTCCACGCTGCAAAAATATCAAACCATCTTAGAGAATACGACTGGGTAAAGGGCAATATAGAAGAAAAAACTGTATTCTACTGGGTCAGGGAAATAGTTTCTGAGACGAGGAAAGGAATCAGGCATCTTCTAGAAGCATCTGGAGTCGAAATACTCAATGACGAGGCACTGGCTATAAATAATAATTGTATTCGACTTAGATCTAGAAAAGAACTTTGTGGACAGAAAGGAGTCCTCCTTGCAATAGGATCAGATCCTGTACTGCCCAGTGGATTTAGGATCGACGGAGTGAGGATACATGATAATAGAACCCTTCTCGATAATGGAGAGGCTCCAGAAAGCATTCTTGTCGTTGGAGCCGGATATGTAGGTGTAGAGTTCTCCTATGCATTAACCGGACTTGGATCCAATGTCTATTTAGTTGAGATACTCGACCGTCCTCTACCACAAATGGATCGAGACGTAGGCATGCTAGTGAGGCAAGTTCTATCAAAACTAGGGGTTAAACAATTTTTCAAGACTACTGTTCAAAAAATTGATATGGTAGACGGCAAAGTAAATGTGTCCCTAAAAAGGCGTGGTGAAATTCTGAATTTATCTGTGTCCTCAGTTCTCTTTGCAACTGGTAGAAGACCACGTCATATTAAGGGCCTCTCAAGTAGTGGTGTTAGAGTTGACGATAATGGCTTCATAGAGACAGACTGTAGGATGAGAACTAGTAATCCAAGAATCTATGCAGCGGGAGATGTGGCGGGTCCTCCTCTCCTAGCGCATAAGGCTATAGTTGAGAGCATTGTAGCAGCCGAGAATATTGCGGGCAACGAGTATTGTCTGAAAGATCTTGTTATACCTCAGGTAGTATACATTGAGCCGGAAATAGTCGAAGTGTCATCGAGTCTTGACCCAGGGAAAGAGTATGAGTCTGTGAAAATACGTACTGATGCTCTAGCCAGATCCCGTATCGAGGGATCCCCCGGCTTTGTCAAACTCGTATATGAGAAAGATAGTGGGCGGATCGTAAAGATCATATTAGCATATAGTAGTGCCTCGGAGTCTGCAGGAGAGGCTGCTAGGGTTATTGCACGGAGACTTACAATTTGGGATCTAGAGGACGGGACTGTACATCCTCATCCTACGCTCTCTGAGGCTCTCGCTGAAGCATACTACTATGCTACTGGGAAACATGTGCATGTGATTGGCGGAATAACGAAGAAGTATAAAATACGATGACTAGAGCTTCTATAAAACATCGTTTTTCTCTATCTATTTTGCTCGATTACGATAACGCTGTATTCCTTCAATTCGGGTATTTTTATGCAGATATATTGATCCCTGTCTGTTATTTCGAGCTTAGTATCGTTAACTGGGTCGAATGATCTGGCACTGTTATGGTTCAGCACTGTCTTCTCTATGCATATTTCGATACTGTATACTGGTATAACTTCTCTCACCGGGTGTACCCTGTATCCTGGCTCGAAGGAGGGTAATGACTGCTTGCTCGGGCCTGTTGGTGCACTTAGGATTTTCTGGTTGAACGTGTGGTTTACTAGATGTATTATTATTCTGTCTCCTTGCTTGTATACTTCGGCTTGTACTGTTTCTGGGGCTTTTATCTTGATAGGTTGGGAAGGACCGTGCTTCTCTACAATTCGTGTGACGAGCTCCGCATAGTCGGGATGACCTAGCCTTGAATAATGTGCGCCTATCATGTGTGCGTAGTATACCACTGTTCCTCGGCCGTATTTACGCAGTGTGAGAGCTGCAAGGTGCGTCACTGAGTCTGGAGCAGGAGTGCTTCTGCCCAGCGTGTATTCATATCCGTAAGCACTCCTTCCTAGACGCGTCCATCCTAGTACTTTTACATCATCGGCTACAGGTGTGACCCTGACTACCTCTCCTAGCTTTGGATCCGTTCTTTCCTTCGCAAAGGCTGTACTGTGATCTCCGAATGGTACTGCCCTGGGGAGACCTTGCCAATATTCCTTGTATATCTTGTCGTCTCCCAGATGGAGATAGCTGTAACCAAACCAGAATATTCCCTCGTATTGGAGTCCTAGTATTTCTTGCATTGCTAGCGATTCTCTGTAGGTATAGTCTGGCCTCATAACTCCAAATTCATGGGTTATTATGAGTAGGCCTCCATTATAGACGTAGTTCTCGAGGATATCCATTGCATCGTCCTCGAGTATAGCCATATCGGGTATAATTATTACTGGATACCTTTCTACTATATTCTTCTCGACTAAGTCTGTAGAAGAGACTATTTCCCACGGTATATGCATGTGCATTCCTATTAATGAGAATCCTTCTACTTCACCGATATAGTATTCAGGTTTATGCCAGTAGTACTTATCATGTGTTTCTGGATCAAAAACTATACCCAAATACCTCAGAGGCTCTGCTCCATCTATATACTCCTCTATCTTCTCTATAACACTATATGCCTCCTCTACGGCACTGATAGCTCTCTGGTCGTTGAAGAACTGCGATGAGAACATTGTCACGATAGGATATCCTCCTGATGCCACTATCTCGTAGATTCCAAGTCTTATTGTGGGGGCAGGAGGGCTCTGGACGGGTCTGAGATCATAGAAAGCATTCCTGCTCACGAATACGGGTTTTCCATCGCCTAGAACTGCCTTTGACAACTTTGTTGCTATTGTCAACATACCGGGGCCTCTTACGTCTACTTCGCTTGCCTCAGCGAACACTGCGTCGAGATATCTTCTACTCTTGGCTACAACTATGTTTCCTCTTCCAGCCCATCCAGCCGGGTGACTGTTATAGAAGAATAATGTATCTGGGTTGGCTCTCTTCACGGCTTCCCTCATTCTAGCTATTGCTCTGACTGTTACATTGTATCTCCATTCCCAGGCGTCTCTGAACGCTATATCTTCTATATTCGCTTCTTCAGGTAGATCCATCCCGTATTCTCTTCTGAATTTGAGTTTACAGTGTTGGCAGAAGCATGCTCGTGGTGGATCTGGAAGATACCTGAAACTATCAAGAAGGAGTCCGTGTGCTCCTGTTAGTCTTACGGCTTCCTCTACTTCTGGTACGAAGTAGAGGTCTAGTGCTGGACTGTTTGGACAGATTAGGGGCCAATGGGGATCCACAACTTTTTCCGCTCTCGGATAGTGTTCTAGTACTATGACTTCCCCTTTCTTGTTTCTCTGAGCCCAGTCCGGATGCATCCTGTAAAGGTATCTGTTAGCTGTATGTGCTGCCATTACTATTACATGTATTCCTTCTTTTTCGCCTTTCTCTACAAGTTCTCTTACATCTAGACGGGTGTTTGGATGTTTGGGATATAAGGAGCTTCCATTATAGAATACTCGTCCCCAAGCGTCTCTTGCGAACACGATAACTGTATTTGCGTGGATTTTTCTTGCCAATGCTATAATGTTGTCTGCGGAGATCTTGTTTGCGTAGAATCCGTAGGGGTCTTCTATATTGAATTGTAGCACACGTAGGGGTTTATTCCACCATTGGGTCAAGTCTCTACACACCGTGTGGCCATACACTTGATTTCTAATATTTATCTCGACAAATAAAGTATTTATCGTGTTAACCATAATATCTGCGGGGAGGCTTTATCCGAGAAGCCTCCCTCTTAAAGAATTCGAGAAGTTCTAGCCTCTTCTCCCTCCTCTTCCTAGCCTCCTCAATAATCAGTCTCTGCTGGTCATCGACAATTTCTAGTTTAGGAACCGGGGAAGGCTTGCCTTCAGGAGACAAGTGTACTAGTGTAAAGTAGCTCGTCACGGTGTGCCTATACTCGTTCGTAAATGGATTATATGTCCTAACTTCTAGTCCTATCTCTACCGTTGTACGGCCTACATACGTCAGGGCGGCCTTGATATCTAAGACCTCACCTACAAGTATGGGAGCAACGAAGTCGGTAGCGTCGACAGCTGCTGTAACTGCAATGCCCTTAACATATTTCATTGCTAGGATTCCTGCTGTTTCATCCAGTTCGTGAAGTAATCGTCCCGCATGCATAGCATTGTATGCGATAGTGTCCTCGGGGTTAACCAGTATATGATTATCTAGAACGTATTTCTTGTCAAGCGGTATAATTCTCTTCAACTCTTTTGTCCTTACTCTCTCTTTTCTGCGTTTTAGGGCTCTACTATATAGTTCTTCTTCTATCTCTCCTTTGGGATTTATACAGGCGTCTATGGGCTTAGGCCTAATATTTTCGTCGACCGCTACATACGTTGTGTGGGCTGCGGTCGTGATTCTTCTTTTTCCCGTAATAGGATCTTCCTCTTCAACGAGGATAGTGCTTTCTAGGCTAGATCGCCCGACATAGTCTATCCATGCTGTTATAACGGCGTTTTTCCCTAGTCTAACGGGATTAATAAAGAACACATTGTCCATATGTACTAGGAGTGCTGGTCCTCTCGCGACACGCATTGCACTCATGCTTCCTGTGGTCACCATCCATTTCAGGACTGTTCCTCCGTGAAGTATTCCTAGCGGGTTAATGTGTGTGTTTGTTACGAGGCGTACTGTTTCAATTACTGTGTCTGATATGGATAGTTCTCTTTTACAGGGCTTCTCCATAGAATCTCTACCCCGGGCAAGAAGAATTGTTGCTGTGAGGATAATAATTCTAGTTAAGGACGATGGATTATGCGTCGAAACCTAGTAATATATGAAATAAGCAAACGAGGATGCTCGTAGTGGATCATTCTTTCTTATGAGAAAAGATTGTATAGGGAGTAGGCTACTCCTCTTCTTTGCCGGTTACTACTACTATGCCGCCGGCTTCCTCTATCTTCTTTATGGCGGATTCGCTTGCGTATGGTACTATTACTTTTACTGGTTTTGTTATCTTTCCTCTGCCTAGGAGTTTGTGGATTCCCATAGATTCTAGGTTAACTACTATTCTGCCTTCTTCTTGGGGCACGTTTGATGCTAGTTCTTGTTTGATGATTAGTTCCTCGAGCTGGTAGAGGTTCAATACTACCGGCTTGTATCCTACTCTTATTCTTGGCGGGTTAAACCCGTGTTTTCCGAACCAGGTAGGAGCATACTTTATTGTCCATGTCCATTCGTGTTTTCCTAGTCCTGCTGCTCCTTTTCCTCCTTTTGATCCACTCTTCCTGTGCTGGCCTATTTGTCCCCAGCTCATGGTTCTGGTTCTTCCCCTTAGCTTTCTTGTTTTCTTCTTTCTTCTTACTACCATTCTGACACACCTCCTAGCTCAGAGCATTTTTATTATTAGCTCGTTTATTGTGGATCCCCTGTATCCTAGTTCTCCGCTGTTTGTGTAGTGTCTCTTTATTGTCTTCTTAAATCCTCCTCTTGGCGGGTGAAGCCGGAAGAACGGTTTGATCCCATACTTGTCTAGCTTGTGGAAGTATAGTTCTCCTGATAATAGCTTGTCTGCGAGCTCTGGTATTCCTCCGTAGAGGCCTAGTTTCTCTGCGACGTATTGGTCTGTCAATGGCTTGTCTCCTAGTACTCTTCCTCGAGTGTAGAGTAGTTTGATTAGGGTTTCTCGATCTATTTCTCCCCAGGTTGCCCAGTCTTGGACCTTTCTCAGCATGTTTACTATTCCTGGTAGGCTGTCGTGATAGAGTGATGCGGCGTATTTTCTTCTAAGCCTTAGTAGATAGAGGGTTTTTTCTATATCAGGGTGGACGTCTGCTGTCCCCCTTAGTCTGATTACTGCATATAACGCCATTGTTCTTCACCTCCTTTTAGTTCAATACTATGTTCTTAGCCAGTCCAGTGGGGTCACGAACTTGTAGGTGTTTCTGAGAGCGAGGTATGTTGCTCTCGCGAAGTTGTAGCTTGTTCTTGTTTCTCCTTTTGTCATGGTCCACACGTCTTTTATCCCTGCTAGCGTTAATACTTTCTTTGCTACGTCTCCTGCTACTAGACCTGTGCCTTTTGGAGCTGGTTTGAGTATGACTTCGACGCTTCCACTTTTACCTCTTACTGTGAAGGGTACGCTGTGGGGTTCTCCACATGTACACTCCCAGCTTCCACATCCTCTTCTTATGGGTACAATGTTCAGCTTTGCGTTTCTTGTGGCTTTCTCAATTGCGAATCTGAATTGTCTCGCTTTTCCCTTTCCTAGACCCACATAACCGTCCCTGTTTCCTACAACTACTACTGCCCTGAATTTTGTGACTCTTCCCGCGTCGGTCATTTTCTGTACGATTTTAACGTCTATTACTTCGTGCTCTAGTCCTGGAAGTAGTATATCGACTATCTCTGGCTCTAGTATTGGAAGGTTCTGTCTGAATATCTCGTCTATTGTGGCTATCTTTCCCTCCTTTACTAGTCTACCGACACGTGTCCTTGGAACCCATTCCTCCAGTGTTGTGCCTGCATATGCCATCTTCATCTACCTCCTTACTGCTGCGACGCGTACTCTTGCTGTATCTTCTCCTTTACCTCCTCGAAGTGTGAAGGTAGGTCCTCCGGCTTAAATCCTCTCTTCAAGTACTCAGAGAACTGCCTGTTGTAGAAGTCAGGATCACTGCTTGCTAGCTGGCTGGCCCACTCCGAGATATGTTTGCCCGCGATTCTATCCTCGCTTGGAAGTATTTCCTCTGAGTGTGGGATTTCTAGTCCTGCGTCTATTGCTCCCTTTAGTGCGGCGAAAACCCTTGAGCCTTTCACTGGCTCATGTAGCCCTATGTCAAGTACTGCCTCCTTTACGCCTTTCTGTAATGCTCTATATGCCGCTAGCATGCCTGTTAGGTATGCTGCTGAAGTGTTCTTTGTTCCTCCTTTCCATCCATAAAGTTTTACTAGTTCTCTGCTGTGTGCTGCGGCGATTATCTTGTCTCCGCCTATCCTGGCCTCTGCTACCTGTACTATGATGTACTTGTTAGTTCTTCTTACTACGAATCTAGGCTTTCCTGACTTGATTAGTTTAAGCCTCTTATAGTAGTTTGTTTTTCCTTCTCTTCTTCTCCGCCAGGGTACTCTGTATCTTGGTCCATGCCCCATTACTGTTCACCTTTGAGTATTCCTTCTTCGATCATATGCCTGCGAAGATCTGCTAAGTTCTTGAAGCTACCTCCCTTTGCTAGACGATATAGCCGTCTATAAGTCCTTCTATCTATGACTTCATGGTCCCTTAGCCATCTAAGGTATCTGCGTATTTTCCTGATCCGTGTGATCCAGTCTCTCTTTGGATCATGACGCGCTGTCTGTTTTCCTTTTCTACGTCCATATCCTCTTCTCCTTCCCTTGCGCCTTTGCCTGTGCCTTTCAAGCCATCTATGCGAGTTGCCTTTCTTAGGGCGAACTTGTATAAGGCCCTGCTTGATCAACGCCATGACATCCGCTTTCGTAACTGCCTGAGAGATCTCTTCCTCGTGTTCTGGATCCGGGCTTATCCAGATCCTGCTCTCTCCCACGCCTAGGATCTCGGCCGCGAGCCTTCTTTGAAGCCTGTAGTCCATATACTACACCTCTCCACCTACCGGAGTCTTATGGATTCGCGATTTTTAGACCTTTTTTCTCGGCTTCTTTCACTATTTCTAGTTTTTTCTTTAGCCCGACTGCATGTGCGATGACCACAATATGTTTCTTGGGGTCTAGACCTTCTAGCTCCTTAACATTATTCACATATACGGGTTCTAGGCCGCTTGGATGAAGCCCTCTTAATTCCTTCTGGGTCCGATATCCTACCTTTACTATTGGCGGATATCCTTTGAGCTGTAGCCTCATTTTGCTGTCGTTGCCCTTCGGCTTTCTCCAATACTCCCTTCTCTCAAACTTCCAGAATCTCCAGGAGAGGTACCTCCTGAAGACTGGTTTGTTTCTTCTCTCTGCAAGCTTGCGTTGTAGTTTCCTTTTCTCTCTTAGTTGTTGTCTAACTTCTTCGCTCATTACTGAGCCACCCCCTTCTCATAGATGTATATTCCGTCCATAAACTTTCTCCTGTCCTTGTCTTTTATCTTGGTAGCAAGCTCTATGTTTGCCGCTGTCTGACCAACCTTCTCGATATCAATGCCCTCAACAATTATATCGTTGTTTTTCTTGTCTATTTTGACTGTGACTCCTGGAAGGATCTTAGCCACTCTACTAGCTTTCTCTCCCAAGAAGTTGCTTATAACTAGCTTGTCTCCTTCTACTTTAACGTTCATTGGGAAGTGGCTGAAGATTATCTTTAACTTATATCTGTATCCTTTCGTGACCCCAGTTATCATATTCCTTATGTGTGCAGCCAGTGTTCCAACTATTGCACGTTTTCTTGCATTTGCAAAGAATGTTTCTATAACTACTTGATTATCCTTCTTATAGATTAGTATCCCTTTAGGAACCGGAAGTTCTCTGGTTAGTTCTCCTTTCGGGCCCTTGACAGTTACATTTGAGCCCTCTATTTCGACCTCTACCCCTTCTGGGATCTCTACTATTTTCTGTATGTGGACATCTTTTGCCATCCGCTACCACCTACCCAGCGTTATCCAGGCGGTACTACCTTCTTAATAGGTCTTCCTCTCCCCTCTCCACCAATTGTAGACAAGGGAATATAGTTATTATCCCTCTGTAATACGAGAAACCGGACAGAAACAATAACACCGCTACAAGATTTTAACATCATATTTTATATTTTACTTCAACGAACAATATCTATTGACGTGATGCATTATGGCTCCTCGTCCAATGACTAAGAATGCTCTACTATCGGCTTTCGCAGGAGAATCCATGGCACATATGAGATACTTGATTTTTGCCGAAGTCGCCGAGAAGGAAGGCTTCCCTAACGTAGCTAGACTCTTTAGAGCAGTAGCCTACGCCGAAAAGGTACATGCCTCAAACCACTATCGGAGACTGAGAGACTTCAACGAAGATGCACACGCATTAGCCGACGTCCCGATTGGTCCCGGAAACACCTCGAAGAACTTAGAACTTGCGATTAGAGGCGAAGAATTCGAAGTCAACGAGATGTACCCCGCTTATCTTGAGATAGCCAAACTTCAAGGAGATAAGGCAGCAATGGTATCATTCATGTATGCCTTAGAAGCGGAGAAAATACATGCCGAACTCTTCAAACAGGCGAAAGAATACGTTGATAAGGGAGAGGACTGGCCACTGGAAGGATATATCTGGGTATGCCCCGTCTGCGGATTCACATATGTAGGAAAGGAGCCTCCGGAGAAGTGTCCTATCTGCGGAGTGCTAGGAAAGGATTTCGTGAAATTCTAAGAAGAATATAATAAAAATACAGGGAGTAGATCTAGTAGACGTATGCTATTACGAATCCTCCTATTTTTCTCTCTAGAGCCTCTCTATGAGTCATTACTCCTTGGCTCGTGGTTAGTATGAGTACTCCTATGTCTCTGCTTGCGAGGTATTTTCTGAGACTCTCTGGAAGCCTTGTGAGCTCCTTATAGCTTATCGGGATTCTGGGTTTTACTACTCCCGTCTTGTTTATTCTACCAAGAAGCTGGACCCTGAACTTGCCCCATCTGCCGTCATCAATATACTCGAATTCTCCAATGTATCCTTCTTTCTGCAACACGCGTAGAACTGCGGCTATTAGCTTTGAAGCTGGCATTATAACTGCCTCTGATTTCCCGCGCATCTCAGCGTTCTGGATCGTTGCTAATGCGTTTGCTAGCGTGTCTAGCATTACCATGTCATCCTCACCCCTTTTCTTTACCGAGTCTTTTCAAAGCCTAAAAGAGGTGCTATCTCCCTGAAGCATTGCCTGCATAGATATAGTCCATATTTCTGGATAACTGCGTCTCTTGTTCCACAACGCATGCATCTCTGCGCGCCTCTTCCCATCCTCTTAGGCTTCGGTGGCCTTACTTTGCCCATCACTTATCCACCTCGACTAAACGAATTTTACTCCGAACATCTCGTTTAGTAGCACCATTGTTTCCTCTGGTCTCACTCTGTGGCGGAGAGGTATATGTTGTTTGCGTGCCCTCTTTCTACGCACTATTCTGTGCCCTGGCCTCTCGATGGTAATTATAACGTCCATTCCGAGGATACCGACCTCGGGATCATATTTTACTCCTGGGATCAAGATATGCTCCTCTATTCCAAAAGCTATGTTACCATGCTGGTCTATGCTACTTGCCTTCACCCTATAGCCTACCGCCTCGAATGCTTTTTTGAGAAATTCTATCGCTTTTTCTCTTCTCAGTGTGACCATGACTGCTATATTCTCGCCCTTTCTTACACCGAATGCTCTTATTGTCCTCTTCGCTTTTCGGAATACGGGCTTCTGGCCCGTGATTTCCTCTAGTACTTTTGCTGCTTTTACTAGGCGTTCTCCTCCATATCCTAGTGCTATGTTAACTGTTACTTTTGCTATTCTGGGCTTTCTCATAGGGTTTTTCCATTCTTCCAGTATCCTAGTTATCTCCTCTGACTCCAATGGTAGACTCATGCCTTAGCCACCTCCGGTAGGCTTATCAAGGGTTTTTCTTCACCAATTATGAATACGTAGTCTAGACTTGTCTGGAATTTTTCTCCTTTGAGATCCTCGAGTGTTACTATGCTCCTCTTTCTACCCCATGCCCTCTGGACGTCTACTATCTTACCTATTCTACCTACGTTTCTTCCACCTACGATTATCGCTAGTTTTCCTGTTCCGAACCTCACATGCTTCTCTATCTTTTGGTCTGGTAGTGTTATGAGCAATGTGTCTAGGGTCTTATATACGTCCTCTACAGGCTTTCTCGGATCCTTTACACGTATTAGGATGTTTCTACCATCGTAGAGGTTTAACTGTACGTGGCCTCCCTTTACCGTTGTCTTGTTCTCTATTCTTACTGGTTTGAGGTGTGCTTCTTCTTTAGGTATAGGATGGAGAACGAGGACTTTTGTTGGATAAGGCATTACTCTGTAGGTTTCTCCTGTGTCGACGACCTCGATTACATCCATGAAGCCTACTGGGAACTTGTAGTCTTTTCTTATCCTACCATCTACCTTGAAGTGTCCTTCTGCTATTATTTTTCGGGCTTCTCTACCGGTGCTTGCATACTGTAGTATGTCTCTCACTATGTAGAGGAGAGGTATGCTTCTCTCCTGAGCATGAGGGCCCGGTCTAGGCTTAACGGCCCATTTCTGCTTCTTTTTGGATATAGGCCAGAATACAGGCGACGCCAGAGCCTTTAGTCTTTTCTGTCCTCCCATTCTTGCCATGATCTTCCACCTCCGCTAGCTCATGCCTCTTTCTCTTCGGCCTGTTCTTCCGAGGCCTCTTCGGCCTCCTCTACTCCTTCTTCTACCTCTTTCCCGCTTCTCCTCTCGATTATTCTTCTCCTCCACTCATCGTCTAGCTTTAAAGAGACTATCATGACATTCGACGGATGTATTGGCCTGAACACGGGGGTTTTATCCGCCTTTTCTATTGTTACACCGTCTACGAATATAACATATCTCTTCAGGTCTACTCTAACTACTTCTCCCTCATGGCCCTTGAAGTCTCCTCTCATTATCCTTACCTTATCTCCTTTCCTTACTGGGAGATTCTTGACACCGTACTTTTCCCTGAGCTCGGGGCTTAGAGGCGCTGTCATGAGCTTCTGTCTCTTGTGAAGAGGAGCATTAAAGTATGCCTTCCTTTGTTTACGTGGTTGTTTGCTGGTTGTTAACCTAGCCATTTTCACTCCACCTCCATTTTACGCCTAGATTATGATTGTGGCTAGTTTTGAGACACGGGGCCACCTCTCGGCGGCCTCTCTAGCCACGGGTCCTCTTATTTCGCTTCCTCTAGGTGTTCCGTCTGCGCTTACGATGACGACGGCGTTATCTTCAAAGGCTACCCATGTGCCGTCTGGCCTCTTGAAGGGTCTTCTTTGCCTAATTACAACGGCATATACTATTTGTCTCCTCATCTGTGGTGTACCTTTCTTCACTGTGGCAACTACGAGGTCTCCTACCGTTGCTTGTGGTAGCCGTCTTAGCCTTGTCTTTATGTATGGGACGTTTATTATCATGACTTCTTTTGCTCCACTGTTATCAGCTACCTTTACATAGCTACCTACTTGAAGGCCTGGGTTAAGACCCTTTCTAGATTCCACGGCTCCGTACTTCTTCTTTTTTGGCATTTTTTCCTCATCCCCCTATCCGAGAGTAATACTGGGGGTTTATGTAGTCTTCTTAGCGCCTAATACGACGAATTTAACTGTCTTGGATATTGGTCGTGTCTCTCCTATTACAACAGTGTCGCCTGGCTTCACTGATATACAGTCTGGTAAGTGTGCGGCGATCTTCTTGCTTCTCCTCTCGTATCTCTTGTATTTGTGATCGAAGTAGATGTATGTGTGCCGTATTATTGCTAGACGCTTCGCTCTGACTTTTTCGACTTTTCCTTCCAGTAGTACTCCTCTCACACGGAGGCTACCGTGCCATGGACAGTTTGGATCATTACAGATGGTTGCGGGTGGCTCAACACCCGGTATCTTTAGGTTTTTCACGGTTTTTGGCTTGGGCATTCTTGCTACCTCCACTTTACCCTCTTTATCCTCTTAGCTCTTTCTATTGGATCCCCAAATAAATAGTCTCCGCCTACAATAATCTTCCTACCAGACGGAAGCTCTAGCTCAAGGAGCACCTCATGCTTAAGGATACGGGCTAGTCCCCCGTCATCTTTTTTTATTAGGAGGCTCCTCTCGGTCTCCCAGAAAATTTTCCCCTCTAATCCCTCCTGGGACTTATTAAAAGCCCTAATTACACGAGCTCTAAGACCTATCAACTCGTGGAAAAAGATGTTTTTCTCGTCGTGCTTCAACTCTTCCTGCCTAGTTCTTCTTCTCTATTAATAGTTAGTATCCTTGCGATGTTCTTTCTTAGTTCTCGTAGACGCCCAGGGTTCTCTAGTGCCCCTGTGGCTGCCTTGTGTCGGAGAACTATTAGTTCAGACTCAAATTCCTCTAATAGTTTCATTCGCTCTTCTCTACTCATCTTTCTTAGCTCTTCTGCTTTGATCTTGTGCTTCGCCATTCTCTATCCCCCCATTTATTTTATTGTGCTTGTTCTTTTGACTCTATCATTTCTTGGATCTCCTCAGGCAACTCGGCTTCCTCTAACTGCTCTCTAAGCTCGCTTATAATATCTGCGACTTCGCTTTCTTCTTTTATTCTTACATAGTCGCCTGGCTTGCCTGGTTTCACTATTATTACTTCTACTCCGAGGACTCCCTTAGGAAGCTTAGCGTGTGCAACTGCCCTATCTACGAGTTCGTCCACAATATGTCCTGCCTTATAGACCTTGCCTGCCCTGTACTTCTCGAATCTTGCTCTCTCGCTCGTCAGCTTTCCGCTGATCGTTATCTCGACCCCAACTGCCCCATTTGCCATTATTCTCCTTAGTGCTGCGAATGCTACTCTTCTAAAGTGGAATCCTCTTTCAATTGCTCTAGCTATTCTGAATGCTTGGACTCTTGCATCTAGTTCGGGTTTCTCGGGTTGGCTTACTGTTATCTGGACTCCCTGGAGGCCAAATACTGTACTGAAGATATTCTGGAGCCTCCTAATTGTGCTTCCACGTTTTCCTATTATGAGTGCTGGTCTCTCCGCGTAAATGTGCACTCTTGAACCTAGACCCGACTGTATTACAACTACGCCACTATATCCTGCCTCATAGAAGTTCTGGGCTAGGTACTCGTCTATCATAGCCTGGAGAATCCCTTGTTTAAGGAAGTGTTTCTTTATCTTTGTCATGTCTCGATCACCCCACCTCCATGACGGCTATCTCGACATGGCTATGAGTCTTGTTCTTTGGAGTTGCCCTGCCCCTAGCTCGGGGCATCCACCTCTTAAGGACTATCCCTTTATGTACAGCTATTGCAATAATCTTGAGCCGCTCAGGGTCTAGATCCTTTACTTCAGCGTTGTTCTCAACGTTCTTTAATAGCCTCAACATGTACTTGGCGGCTTTAACAGGGTATCTTCCGGCAGGCCAGCCCCATTTTGCGGCTAGACCTCTCCTGTGAGCCTGTTTTCTGTAGGCATGCCTGAAAGGCACGGCTTCTTTTTTCTCTATAACTCTCTCTAGGAATTTCTCTGCGTCTTTCAGCTTCATGCCTCTTATCGCTTCTGCTACTTCTCTCATTACCTTGGGATGGACAGGAACATCCCAGAGCATGGCTTTTGCGATCTTTGACTCATCCCTGAACTTGAAACTATACTTCCATACTGGCATGATCTTTCACCTCACTACTTCGACGCTACGTGGAGGCTGCTTCTTGTTGCCTTGAGACCGGGCTCTCCGTGGGTGACGATCTTCGTTGTGTGGCTGAACTCGCCTAGATAATGTCCTATCATTTCTGGGACGATTCTTACGGGGACGAATTCTTTCCCATTATATACCGCGATAGTTAAACCTATCATTTCAGGTAGAATAACAAGATCCCTAACATGGGTCTTGATAACTGGGCCACGTTTACCTTTGCCGACTTTCCCTTTCTTCTTTACTTTCCTTATTTTTAGTAGAAGCTTCTTCTGAGCAGGAGTAAATCCTCTTAGCAGACTCCTACGTTGCCTCGACGGAAGCAGTTTTACAAATTCGTCTAGAGGCATCTCCAGTAGTTCTTCTAGGCTCTTCCCCCTATACCTGAACTTCTTCCATTCTGGCGGAATCTCCATATCTGCCACTTCTTTTCTCCCCTCATCGAGACGGAGTAGTTAGCTCCTTTAATACGTTCCGCAGGGAATTCTAGGTCTCCAGATATATAAAGACTCTAGAGCCGGCGCTATAATACCCTTATCACCTAGATATGAGTGTAAGTATTCTTTTAGCAGCCTGCCTAGGCGTCCTAGCCACAATAACTCGCCCGCCTTCCTCGACAATTCTCTTCCTCATATCCAGATCGTGTTTCTCGGGTACAATGAAAACAATCATTCTACCTCGTTGAACTAGGTCTCTAACAACCATCCAAGGCGGTTCGTCGTCTATTGTTTGTTCTAGATCTGTAACGACTATGATCCTACGTGTTGGCTCCGAGACGGCTTTTATAGCACTCGATATATTCGTTCTACCGTAGAAATCCATGTTTAATAATATCTCTGCTAGACTTCTCCTACTAAAAGGACCATTATATATAGTATATTCATGTGAGAAAGTCACAATTTTACGTATATGTTTAGAGAACAATGAAGCTACAAGTATTGTCCAAGATGCATAGGGCTTCATACTTGAACTAGTGTCGATCGCTAGAGAGAGTTCTTTCGTCTTAAGCTTTGTCCAGAATACTAATGGTCGTGGAGACATTCTTATAATATTATATAGTGATGCCCTGAGATCGAGCCTAACACCATAGTTATTCTTATATTTTCTCGACACTAATGAGAGCCCATTCCTCGAGGCAAGCCTTGTAAGCATCCGAGACAAGCTCATAACAATTCTATCTCTTCCCTCTTCAGTAGAACTTCTATAGAGTCTTCTTAGGATTTCTACAGCCTCCATGTACTCCATTCTTAAAAGTATGGGTTCAAGCTCGTCCATCGCAACTGGAATACCGCTCGCCAGAGACTCTGTATGACCTATTATAAGCTCTGCCGATTCCAGCAATACCTCTACTTTTTCTTTATTTAATGTTCCTAACCGTGTACCATCCCCGATATTCTTTAACAGTTTCTTAGTTTTGTCAATGTAATAACCCGACATGTCTGCACGGGCAGGATCTAGAGATAAAGCATATGTCTTTGCTTCTCTTAGTGCTTTTGCCGCATATATTGCTGCTTGGAAAAGCGTCTTTTTATCTCCTTTTATAGTGGCTGGAGGTTTCGATCTCCAGAGTAGCTCAGGATCGATCCTGCCTAGGAGGGCCTCGATATCGGTATCTTTTAAGTCTTTAAGGTAGGATGCTAGGAGAGATGCGCCTTTCTCTTCATCCATCGATTCCAGCGCTGTAGATAGCATTTCGATAGAGATGTTATTTACATAGTTTCCTCTCATTACCATTTCTTGGACTATTTCCGGAGTTAGTTCTTTTGATCTTTGTAGAAACGAGAGTATCCGTTCCGGATCCCTCACAGGTCGTCCTTCGAGTATACGGTTTTTCACTGTCCTAGCTATTTTCTTTGCCGTTGATATATCGTGTTTCTTTATGGCTGCTTCTCCTATTTTCAGAAGTGCCGACTCTGACAGGTTAGACAAATACTCGTCGTCGAAACCCATCTTTGACTCTATCTGTAGGTATATTTCGTCTCTTGTTAGTCTTGTTTTCATCGACTTGGCAGCGTGAAGTAAATCACTATATCCTTCCCTAGCTAATTTATATGCTATATTCCATAATGCCCTGTTATCGGCTATTTTTTCGTGTCCTTGAGGACCCTTGATAGCTCCTATTCTCTTCAACTTCGTGTAAGCTGATTTTATCTTGACGCGCTCTTTTTTCTTTGCATGTCTAGTTAATCTTTTAATTGATACATGCGTTCCAGGCCTCGCTCCCAGGACTTCTAGCTCTTTCATGATCTCTTGGTGTATTTTCTTTACTCTCTCTTCAAATCTATCGTTTTGAGTAATGCTCAGAATCTTCTCACGAATATAATTTTCATCTTTTTTCAGCGTTGTCCAAGACGACTTGATAATTAACACTAGTTCATCGACGTCAAGCCAATTCTTGCCCAATAATCCCATATAGTTCTCTGATAATGAGTATGAAACAAGTACCTCTCCTGTGCCTATTCGTTCGCCTTCTCTCCTAAACTCGTCTGCCAGTTCTAATAGTATGGTCTTTAGCTCTTCAAGAGAGTACCGTGTTATCAATGCTTGTCACCGACCGCAGTACCTCTAGGATAACGGCCCTATCCTCTGGACGTTTCACGAGAATGGTTTTCGCCGCGTAAATGATGTCATCGATGTCTACTGCTTGTTTTCCTTTAAGTTTTGCTATTGCTTGCGACATTCTTGCCCACATAACGAATTCCGCTGTACCTGGCTTATACGTTAGCTTTGCATTTCTTAAAGACTCTATAACATTCATCATTATATCCTTGATGTAGCCCGGTATAGTGACGTCTTTTCTCGATCTGAGATCAATAATTCTGGATTCTATATATCTCGGGGGATAATTGAATTCTATTCTGACTACTCTTCGGAGAAATGCATCGCTTAATTCATTCTGTGCTATATCCTCGGGATTACTCGTGAATATTATCTGGAACCCATCCCCCGACGCTTTAAATACTCTTTTTAGTTCTGGCACTATTACACGTCGTTTATCAGATATATCTAAAAGCAGGTTTTGAAATTCTTCGCTGCTCCTTCTGATTTCGTCTATAAGGATCCCTGTATCTAGTATTATCGAGGCAAGTATAGGCCTCGGTATAAAGCTCTCCTCGTTAAATCCTACCTTCATTGCAAGTAGCGGATGGAAGTCGCCTATCACTTTGTATTCGTCATAGTTCTCGCTGCACGGTAGAACAAACGGTCTCTTTCCACTCCATAGCTCGAGTAGTGCCTCTCCGATCTCTGTTTTCCCGGTGCCTGGAGGTCCCTCGAAGAGTACTGGTCTTCCGTTCATGAATGCTGCAAAGGTGAGGGAGATCAATTTCTTGTCTACGATGAGGCCGTATTTTTTCTCGAGTATTCTCTGAGCGGCATCAATGTTTCTTACTGGGTTTTCGAGATCCGATCTAATTACTTCTTCGTATATTTCTCGTACTTTTTGGGCAATATTATCCGTGCCAGTAACGCTCATTGTGCTTTCCTCCGATTTGTGGTATTGTCTCACCGTTAGGATTGATCTTGACGGCGAAGGGTTATTTGGTTGTGGTTCCTACCCATATGCGAAGCTCAGATCTATTCTCTTTTCCTTGATGTATTCTCCAGGTTGATACATGTTCTCTATACCTATATCTTGTTCAAAACGTTCTAGTGCTTCGCATAGCTCCTTGAAGGGACACTTACTACACTTTGCCGGTCTCCTGTCGCCGTATGGAACTATCCCATACTTCTTAACTAGGACAATGTCGTCTATGACCCGGAACAAGAGTCCTATTTTCTCGCTATCTAGTTCTGATATTCTTTTCGCAGTCCGGTATTCTATCCTGAGAACTACTCTTTCATTATTCCTACGTAGCATTAGTCCGTAAGCCGTTGCTTGAAGTGAATCACTCAACCATACCCCTTTCCTTGGCCCTTTTCCTGATTTTCTCTCTATTATCTCAATTGAATTGCCAGTAACCCGGTATGCATCCGGCCTTCCTCTAAGCTTGACGTTACCTACTCTATATTCTATTTTTTCCTCTACACTATAGCCTTTTCTTTTGCTGAAAAACCCTTTTATTAAGTGAAAAATCGTTCCCATGAACATTCTTACTCTAGCAGATAGAGGATGCTTGTAAGGTATATGGATAGAGAAGAAGTATTTTCTTGGACAGTAGGCGAATGTATGAATTTCGCTGGGAAATATTGTGATTAGATCTTCTTTATTCCGATCAGTAGCCGTTTCCCGTCCACCTCCCATTCTTTCTGGTAGACTTCTTTGGGTGGCTTATCTATTTGTAGATTCCTAGCTCTGGTCTCGGTCGTTATATAGTCTCTGTGTTTCTCTACGGCCTCGATAAACTCGGGATCCGCCTCTAACCATACTTCAATATATGCATCTACTGGCAGTGACAGGTCTTTTCTCATCGCTTGTATTCTTCTAACAATCTCCCGAGCATATCCTTCTAGTATTTCCTCTTTTGTAAGTCTAGTGTCTATTCCAATTATCCCTATATCGGTCTCAACAGTGCTCAGCCAGCTCGGATACTCGACTTTTAACTCTACATGCTTTGGAAGTATCTTTATAGCCACACCTTCTATCTCTGCTTTATGCTCTTCGTGTTCAACGATATCTTTTGCTACTTTCTCTTTGTTCTCCTCGATATATGCTATTACTTTCCGCAGCATCTTCTTGAATTCCGGACCCATGGTCTTATAGTTTGGCTCTACACCGTATACTTTCATGTTCTCGAAGTAATCGATTCCAACAATCTCTATTTCTTTGACATTTGCTAGATCCTTGATTATCTGAGCAGCTCTTTCAATCGTATCCTTCAGAGAATTATCCTTTACGGCTATGATTAATCTCTTGACCGGACGGCGAAGTTTTATTCCTGCCTTCATTCTCGCTGCTGCGGATGCTTCTGTTAATTTTCTTGCTATATCCATTAGTTGTTCTACTTCATCATCTATCCACTTATTGTCTGGCTCCGGTATCTCTAGAAGATGTATTGTCTCTGGTAGGCTGGGTTCTGCGGGTCTTATCAGTTTCTGGTATAGGTATTCTGTGGTATATGGTATGAATGGTGAAGCCATTAGGAGCCATCCCTTTAGTACATGGTAGAGTACGGTGTATGCTGCAAGCTTACCCTTCGTCGTTTCTTCTTCCCATACGCGTCTTCTTATGAGCCTAATGTACCAGTGGCTTATGTCTTCTACCGGGAAGTCTTTTACTATTCTCGCGGCTTCGTGGAGCCGTAGGTCCTTCATCGCCTCGTGGTACTCTTTTAAGAGCCTATTGAATCTTGATAGGAGCCATTTATCCTCGAATTGTAAGGCGTCTTCCACGTCTTCTAGCTTGGTTTGTTCCGGATCGAAGTTATCGATGCTCATATATGTTGATGCGAACGTGAACACGTTCCATATTATGTTAAACGATCTCCAGACCATATCCATACTCTTCCACGAGAATCTAAGGTCTTCCCAAATGGTGTTGTTCATTGCCCATAGTCTTATCACGTCTCTGGGAACCCTCGATATTAGTTCTTTGAACTCTATATAGTTGCCTAGGCTCTTGTGCATTTCTCTACCTTTCTCGTCGAGTGCGAAACCATGTACAAGGACCCTCTTGTACGGTTTCTCGTCAAAGCCTATTATTCCGCTTCTAAGCAGACTGAAGAACCATCCTCTTATCTGATCGTGGCCTTCGACTATGAAGTCTACTGGTTTTAGGGATTCGTAGAGCTCCTTGTTTCTTGGATAGCTGAGGCTTGCATAGAATGCTATACCACTGTCGAACCATACATCTAAAACATCGGGTACCCTCTTCATTACGCCGCCGCATTTAGGACATTTCAATGTTACCCTGTCAATCCACGGCCTATGCAATTGCTCTGGTTTATGGCCTCCTAGCTCGACTAGTTCGTCTACTGAGCCTATGACATGTCTGTATCCACAGCTACTACATTCCCATACTGGTAATGGAATGCCCCAGAACCTCTGCCTGCTTATTACCCAGTCCCGTACTTCCTTCAATAAGTTTATGAATCGTGTAGTTGCCCAGTTCGGCCTCCATTCTATTGATCTAGCTTCTTCTATTAGGCGTTCTTTCAGCCTTCTAACCGCTATGAACCATTGTTCTGTGGCTCTTAGTACGAGAGGTGTCTTACACCGCCAACAAACCGGGTATCTGTGGATTATACTTCCCTTGTGGAATAATGCACCTTTCTTTTCGAGATCCTCTATTACTGCCTTATTTGCATCGGTTCTAAAGTATAGGCCGTGGTATCTTCCCGAGTCCTCGGTCATCTTTCCTGTGTTATCTACAAGCGATATTAGTGGGGCCCCTACTATTTTCTCGTTTATTTCGTAGTCTATCTCTCCATGTCCGGGAGCCGAGTGCACGAGACCTGTTCCTTCAGTTGCCGTAACTGCATCAGGAGCAAGCACAACTTTATGATATGGGGCGAGCTTTGCTTGTGCAGGCACCAGGTCCTCTAGGGGATGTATATATTCGAGGCCTTCGAGCCGTGTGCCCTTGAACTCCTCTAGAACCTCGTACTCGGTTTTACCCGCTTCGCTCATTACTTTTTCGAGTCTTGCCTTCGCCAATATCAGTATTTCTCCATCCACCTTGACTTTTACATAGTCGAGGTCTGGATGAGCCATCACGAATGCGTTTGCTGGGAGAGTCCAGGGTGTCGTGGTCCATATAAGCAGATATTCGTTCTGCGAGTTCTTGACCTTAAACTTGACATATATGCTTGGATCCCTTAATTCCTTGTATTCGCTGACTTCATAGTCTGCAAGTGTTGTCTCACATCTCGGGCACCAATGTACTACTCTCTCGCCCTTGTAGAGTAGGCCTTTCCTCCATGCCTGTTTTATCAACCACCATCCGGACTCAATGTACTCATCTCTGTAGGTTACATATGGATTCTCCCAATCCATGAATACTCCTATCTCCTTAAACTGCTCGGTCATAGCCTTGATGTTCTCGTCAACGAATCGTTTACAGCTTTCAACAAAGTTCTCTACTCCTATTTTTTCGATGATCTCTTTCTTGCTCTTTATCCCGTACTCTTTTTCTATTTTGACCTCTATTGGGAGACCGTGAGTGTCATATCCTGGTATATCCCACACATTATAACCACGCATCCTATAGTACCTTAGTACAGTGTCCTTGATTACCTTGTTCCAAGCCGTGCCTACGTGTATTGATTTAGCAGACGCGTAGGGTGGACCGTCTAGGAAGTAGAATTTTTTCTTTGATCTCATCGACTTCTCCTTTACCTTATAATATATCTTGTTCTCGTCCCAGAACTTTTTTATCTCTTCTTCCAACTTGAACTGATCGTATTTTATCTTCTCAAGATTGTTTTGTATCGATACCATTAGTTCCCACCTAGCCCTGCTACTTGCTTGTATCTATCCAGTCTACCTTCACATGTATGCTTCCTAGAATTGTTTTTATCAAGTTAGATATTTCCTCTTCGAGGCCAGGTGTATCCACGTATAATTCAAGATATCTGAAATCGGGATGAAGCATTGACTTATGCTCGACTATTTTTGCGTTATATCTTTCCCCAAGTAGTTTTTTTACTTTTTCGTGGAGGTCTTCGTTGAATGTATTATAATATATACGATATAATTTTTTCATGTCCTACACCCGCACCACTTACTGTGTCCGCGTCATATGGTTGGACCGCTAAGAGATTAATGGCTTACCTCCATTGTTCAACTATTCGACTATAAGCACACAATTGAATTAATTAAATAAAGGGGAAATACCTCGTAGTATATCGGTGAATGATATGCCTAGAATAAGCGCACTCGTAAAAATAGACAGTAAGGGTCGAATAACTATACCCCAACCTATCCGAGAAGCACTAGGACTTGAAACAGGCATGTACGTTGTACTCCTTGCAGACATCGATAGAGGAGAAATACTTGTCTCGCCGGTCGCTACGAGCTCGCAACATGTATACGAGTTCGAGCTAGAGTTTAGAGACGAGCCCGGAGCATTGGCGAAAATCGCGAACTTGTTTGCCTCGAATAAAGCTGATATCATTGCATCGAAATGCGCCAGCATAATGCGGGGAGAAACAGCTGGATGCACTCTCATCATAGACTTCTCTAAAGCATCCAAAAACGCCGATGAAGTTGCAAAAGAACTAGAAAAACTAGATATCACTAATATAGTGAAATACAGGCGTTTCGAAACATACTAGAATTACTCGACCACTATCTCACCCCTCATAACTGAAAGAGAGCGAATAAATTCCTGTTTTTCCGCAGTAGACTACAAGGATCCGAGCTTGCAACAAGAATTCGACTACGAAGATCTAAGAAGAGTAGCAGTCAAAATAGCCGGCGAAGCTTCTGGCATGCTTAGAGATCTCGCCTGCACAAGCGAGAAACTCGGAGAACAAATAAGCGGCGAAACAGTGAGAGTTGACATTATAGCCGAGGACTATATCGTTTCCGGCCTAAGGGCAGAGCTAGGCAACGATATTCGAATTGTCACGGAGGAAAAAGGAGTTATTGGAAGAGGCAATCTTACAGCAATAGTTGATCCTTTGGACGGAAGCAAGAATTATCTAAACTGTATACCTTGGGCCTCTGTCTCAATAGCCTTTGTACCTTCTAATAAATCGCTTAGAGACGTGGTTGCCGGAGCAGTCTCGCCTATATTCTACGGGGAACCGATATCGTTCGCCCGAGGACATGGCTGCCGCCTAGGACATTCTCCTGTGAAAAAACAGGAGCCTCCCGAAAGATTCATCTATGTCTACATAGAGCACCCAGATGCAGCTCATAGTGTAGCAAAAATAATCGGCGAACTCGGTAGAGGCTACAAGATAAGGAGCCTCGGCAGCGCAGCACTAGAAATATCCTATGTCGGGCTGGGACGTGGAACGGCATTTATCGACCTCCGGTCAAAGCTAAGAAACGTCGATCTTGCAGCTGGACTAGGCGTTGTACTAGAGTGTGGCGGAGACTTAATAGACGGTGAAGGTAGACCTCTCGACACCCCTGTAGACAAGGTATATAGAGCTGGGACAGTTATAGCGGCTCCAGACAAAAATCTTCTTAAAAACATATACGGGGCCCTTAGCTAGGCTCCGATGAGTGTAACAGTCTCTTTTACTCCGGGCAATGCTCTTATTCCTGTGACAACCTCATCGATCAACCTAAGATTGGGGCTTATGAGCCTTACAACAATATCGTAAAGACCATAAGTTATCACTACCTCGTCTATCTTATCGCCAAAATTCCTCTTTATACTAGAAGCAACCTCATATTCCCTACCGACCTCAGTGCTTATCAAAATGTAACACTTTATCTGCTCCGACATACTCGCCACCAATATCAACCACTACAATAGTCCCATACTTCATATTGAAGCCGAGAACACGCAGAGTCTTAAATATTTCGCGACACCATCCTCGAGAAAAGAATCATTCTAATAACGTTACTCCTCTACCGTATATCTATATTGGCCCGGCACTGATGACTCCGGACACCTCGACCTGTCCCAGTAAAGATACAGGGATGAGACTGGGCCGGCGCTACTGAGCCGGGCCAATGCTGTACCGTAGCTTAGCGATAGCCCCACCCATTAACAATAATCGCTCGCCTATAGGCGAGTCATGTGGGACAAGAAAAATGGTTGCTCTATAACGCTCGGCATTTTCGAGGATCTCGCCTGCTTTTCGAGAAGTCTCTTCGTCAAGACTGTAAAGAAGCGTATCAACCATTATGAGTTTCTCGACAGCACCCAGAGATGATGCTTCATGGATCTCATCTAGGCCGAAAACTACTAGTCCTGGTTCTTTTGCTGCTACCCTCATTATCTCTTCAAATTCTTGTTCTGCTCTTGTAATAGCGAAATCTTTTAGTGCTTGTGATATGGTTTGCCGTCTTAATGCTTCCTCGACTCCGTGTTTTCCTCCCATTGACACATTGTCTATTATTATTCTAATATTCGGCATTAATTGCTTGATTTTTTCTGATACTATGTTTTTTAACATTCCTGGACCTGCGACTACCACTATGTCTGCATTATATCTTTTTGCCGTTTCTACTGTTTGCTTAGCGATAGAATCTATTATTCTAGACAATATAGTCTCTCGGGAAGGATCGTCTTTTCCTGGGAGTTTAATGTCCTCATCGATAACTATCTTGTATCCATGCATTGAAAGAACAGCTATAGCGTATTCGTCATAGTCTACAGCAACAATAACGGCTCTTCCTTTGGGACCTGATGATTTCAGTTTTTCTATTATCTTTTTGTCCCAGCCTTTTGGACGCTCGATTTCAATGCTTTTACCCGGTGTAACCATAATTGATTGATGCTTGCCTGTCACACCATATTCTTCAGGACCTTCGACAATGACGCCGAAGAGTCGTAGCTTTCCTGTGAATGCTTGAAAGTCTACTTCCTTTATCTTTATTTTTACAATAATAGGCCTTCTCTCTTTTTCTCCTCGACCTTTAAACGCGACTTCTCTAACAGTCTTAGCCTTTACTAGGTCTCCAGGTCTGAGCACTGTTTTTAGTACCCAGAGATCTTCCTCTGATTCGGGCTGTACCCGTAATCTTGTTGCTCTCCTATCTAAGACTTCAACTTTCACTTTGAAAAAACACCTCGTTAGGTAAGTAAATTTAAAAGAGGGGACGAGGCCTTATTCATAAAATAAATATGTCTTCCTCGATTCTTTCCGCGTTTTCTGGTGGATTCTCTACTATTCTTATAGTCGTCTTATGCATTTTCTCGAGATCCCTGACTACGTCTTTAATCTTCGGTATCGCTATTACTACTTGCTTGTCTAGTGGTTGCGACAACTTGATTCCTTTTGATTTCTTAGCTAACCATATTGCTTTGTTTATTCTAATTATGTTACGTGCGATTTCTGCTAGTGCTTTTCTTTCTTCTATGTCTGTTATGAATGGTGAGGGATAGAGCTCCTTGTGAACTGTTCTTCCATATAGTTTGCGGAAGATGTAGTCTGTTACGAAAGGCATGATTGGTGATAGTGCGATTAGTATTCTTCGTAGGATCACGTGTATAGCCTTCCATGCGGCCTTCTGCTCGTCTTCCGTGAATGAGCCGTCCTTATTGTATGCTCTGTGCTTGACGAGTTCTATATAATGGCTAGCATAGATATCCCAGGCATACTCATATATAAGAGTGGCTGGATCATATACGTCGAGCTTCATATAGGCTTTATCGAT
>JALUDS010000074.1:0-33071 GCA_027043945.1 Acidilobaceae archaeon | reverse complement strand
TTCCGCGCTATGTATAAGGCAGCTAGTATCGTTGCTAGTCCAAAGAGTATGTAGCTTGTCACCGCTACCGGGACATGTATATAGATATTCCTATAGGCGGTCGGATCGCCTATCGGGACTATGCCTGGATAAGGAGCGTTGAAAATACTGTAGAGTACCGTGAAAACATCCGCTAGTACAAGGACGAGGAATACTCCTAATATCGCCTTCTTCACGGCTACTCACCCTCCCTCCTAACTCCTAATAGAACGGAGGCAAATCCTGACGCCGCCATTCCAAAGCCACCAGTCCACACAAGCCATATTCCCGGGATAACCTTTGCTCTAACAAGTATGCCCTGTGTGGTGATACTGGAATTATCGGGGTCAAAGGTTACAGCACTGTGATATAGTTTCAGGGCCTCGTATAGTGCGAGGCCAGGCTGGCTCATTGCCAAGTCCACAATGGCGTTGGGGTTACTTGACTGGTACCTGTTCGCCATGGCAAGTACGCTTGCGAGGGAGAATGCTTCTCCTGGGCTGGTCTCCTGGGCCACTTCATGTAGATAGTATATCATTAGCTCGTGGTATGTGTCCTGGGTAGGCGGATATACTTCTAGATATACGTCTCCTGTACCCGCTCTTACTATGAGGGGTTTCGCCACGAGTCCTCTTATCCCTTGTAGTTCTCCGTTGAGCTCGAATCTTTGCTCTAGTGTCTTAGTCGTGACCTTGTTTCCTTCTTTTATCTCGAATGTTAGTTCTAGGACTGCTCCTTCTGGTAGGCTCTTAGGGACGGGTGGATAGCCTAGACATGATATTGTCCAATTACAGTTGGGCGGAAACGAGCTTTCAAGCTCGGCTAAGCCGGATGTGAGTATATAGTCTTCTAGTTGTGTCCCGTTCACTAGTCTGAAGAGAGTCCATGAGAAGTCGTTTGCTCTGAATAATGCTAGTCCGTATAGCTTGTTGTCTGTTATGTTTGATGGTATTCTGTAGCCGTTTAGTTCGCCGTGTAGTCGTATCATTGAGTTCTCGACGATGTAGGTATCGTTTATGAAGGTACCGTTTCCTCCGCCATGAGGTGATAGAGTCGCGCTTAGCCAAGTTACGTTCATTTGGGTTGATCCGAGATCTATTTTGGTGCTGGTGTTGCCTTCTAGTAGTTGCAGCGTGCTGTTTGAGGCCTGTAGTCCCCTTACGGATATGTTGCTTACTACAATTACCTCTAGTGTTACGTTTGGTTCTGTGCCGGGGGAGAGTATTAGGAATAGTTTTCCGTTTTCGATCGTTAGTGTAAGGTTGTTGGCTGTTTGTGTGCTGTTATCACTGTATGTAATGTTTGCATCTGGGATCCGTATTTCGGCTGTTATGTTTACTCCGGAGAGGAGCCCGTATAGTCCCTTGGATTCTAATAGCTTGATGCCCTCTAACGCATCTATATAGGTTTCTCCGAAGCCGAGAACCATCAGTGCTATTGGAACGCTTCCAGCATAGTATATGGGTGACCTACCGGCGTATGGGGTATAGGCGTCTATTTCTCCTTCTTGGAGCCTAAACTCGTAGGATACTAGTTTGATCTCTACATCGCCGACAATTATGCTTTCTCCTAGTGGGACTCGCTGTTCTAGATAGTATGATTGGCTGAAGCTATATGCGCCGCTCGCAATTATTCCTAGGACTAGTAGTCCGGTGAACCCGTGTATTATTAGTCTTGTCCTGGCCGGGAGTCCTATTCTTGGTAATCTTCTTAGCGCTGAGTAGAAGGCTGTGACTGTGGCTATGCTTGTGGGAGGTAGCATGAATAACGCGTATACATTTGTGGCGAGCGAGCTATGGGGAAATAGGACTATTTCTCCAATATAGCCTAGGAAGGCTAATATGGCTCCGGCAATGATGCCACTTCCAATTATTGCACGGGCGGTCTTCCATGATAGTCTCTTGCCAAACATGCTGAGAGGCATTGATACAATTAATAGTGCTAGGCCTGGTGCTAGGAGAGGATGATATATCTTGATCGCCTCGTCACCGGTCGGTGCACTTTCAATTACTCCTGCGAGGATCCTGATCACTGATGACGCTAGTACCGCGAATGTCATTATACCCATGTAGAGTAGTGAGAGCACCGATAACTTGACACCGGTAGTGTATGGGTCCCGGAATTCTAGATCCATTATAGGTTCGTAGACACGTGGATCTCTTAGTCCTGCCGCTATAAACAATATTGTTGCTATCCCGAGTAGTTCTACGGTCATAGTCGCGCTGTCAGCGAACCCGTGGAGTGGTGAGAGCCCTGCACGGGTGACGAGAAGAGCGAAGAAAACTGTTGCTCCCGTTAATATGGTGAGTGACCTCGCTAGGTCTCGTGTCAAGAGCCATGCGTGCAGTGATGCTGTAAGGAATAGCCAGGGTACTAGCTCTGATACTTCTACTGGGTCCCAGGCCCAGTAGCCTCCCCATCCAAGGGTTTCATAGCTCCATACTCCTCCTAGTAGTATTGCGAGTGATAAGAATGGCCATGCTATGAGTGATAATGTCCTAGACTCTCTTATGAGGCCCGCTAATGCTAGTGTTGCAGCGGCTAGTATTGTTCCGTATGCTAGGAATGTTGCTAGTGGGTGTGGATAGATCCAGGGGCTCTGTAGGAGGGGGTTAAGGCCTGCTCCTGCCTCTGCGACGGTTGGGTTCAGATCATACGCTCCTTGTAATGTTGCGATAACAACTATTAGTGCACCTACTAGTCCCGAGGACAGTATTGTTTTTGCGTTCTTGGTTTTCCTCGTCATTAGTAGGATCTCGAGGGCATATAGTGATGCTATGGATGCTAGGCTCCCGCCTCCGCTAGCCCATGTCGAGGCGAACCTGTATATGAGTTCGTGTCGGCCACTGTACATGTATACTGGCTCCAGAGTATAGTCTTGTATAATAAAAGCATACGCATAGACTAGCCATCCTAAGATCATAGTGCCTAAGCCAATCTTCCATACTAGTAGAGCCGTCTTTGGCTTCGAGTCCCTCCTAAAATAATAGTATAAGCCGCCGACAAGAGCCCAAAATGCTCCTAGTAGATATATGTATCCTGTATAGTGAAGCGCCATTTCATGCTACACCCCGAACAATATAATGCCTGAGATTATGAGGACCGCTCCGGCGATCGCGTATCCATATTCTATTTTCCCTGCAAGTCTCCCCAGATGGGATCCCGCATAGAAGAGAAGTGCAAAACCTATACCTGCTCCCAGAGACAGTAGTATCGAGCCAGCAATAGCCTGGACTATTCCTAGTGCACCCGCTATTGCTACTCCTGCTCCTAACAATGGTAGACTACATTGTGCAGATATAACGCCTAGGAACATACAGGATTTACCAGCCCTTGTTGTCAGTGGTAGGGCTCCTCCCAGCACCATGTATGCTCCAGCTAGAACGGCAAATAGTGCTATACCCGTTTTCAGCCATGATACTATGCCTACTATAAGGCTAAAAGCTAGGGCTATACCGAGCGAGACAAGTAGTAGGCCAGCCATAGACGAGAGTATACACATCAAGGATCCACGAGATTGTTGCGTTTGTGATTCATACGTGCCGCCTGCAAGACCCATCGCTAGAACTATTGGAGCAACGCATGGAGATAAGACTACTCCTACACCGAACATCAGCATTGCTAAAGGCCATAGCTTGCTACTGAATAATCCCGCCGCGGCCTCGATTAATCCTCCACCTGACTCTTCTTGTGCCTTGGTTAGGCTACATGAGGACTCTACCCAAGCCAATATTGCCTCGGTCATATTACCCTCGAAGAGTCCGACATGTCTCGCTAATTCACTTCCGTCTGGAGACAATACAATGATCGTGGGCGTCTCCAATACATTATACATAGAGAATATCTGTATAGTGTCGTGATTGTATTCGACATCAGTGAAGATTATGCCATTATATTCTCCACCGATACTCTCCCAGTAGGGTCTCAGTTCTTCGCATGCAGGACATGTCGCGCTCCAAAACAATACCGCAGTACAATTACCCTGGCCCAGTACCTGCTCTAGGCTATTGGATCCAGTATTCGTTTGAAGGGGCATTGTCATGGACATGATCCATGAGGCGAGAAGAGCAGCGATTAAAAACAAGACTAGTATCTCAAAATCCCTTAGATCTCCCTTCTTGGGTAAATTCATCCGAGCCACTTTTTATCACACAACTTCCAAACCCTAATCAATGATTTTCATTGTTAATTTTTGAGCATAAAAAATATCTATATTCATACTTCTCATTATATAACATAGTATATTAACGACTTTTTATTTCCTGGCCTGTATTTTCAATTCTCAACGATAAGACCCCGTCTACAACTATAATTTACATGATGGGCCTTGCCTAGCCTAGGTAGGATAGGGGCTTTCGTAATAATCTTTTTACTAGTCCTAGCAACAATAGTGGTATCTAGCGTTTATGCCAGCGAAGATGAAGAGGAAATAATCTACTCCCCCGTCGAACGCAGAAAGATAGACCATACGGAATACTGGCAGGAAGCGGGCATAACATCGTATAATGGTAGTGCAACATGTATCCTGTGCCACGAGGACGAAGTATACGAGGTATTCCATAGCTATCACTACCAGATGGCGAACGAGATCACAGATATTGCAGGAGTAGATAGCATATACTTTGGAGGACGCTATGCCTACAACGATTTCTGTGGAGCCATATTCTGGAACGGAAACGTCAACGTCAACTATATTGGCAAAGCAATACTAAAGGCGCCTCCACCAGAGTACAGCGATCTTCAAGGCAAATTCATAGCATCAGGATGTAGCATGTGCCACGGAGTCAGCATGGGACTCATACCCAGCACACAACCAACTCCAGAACAGCTAGGAAACATCGACTGTCTAGCATGCCACGCCGATCCAAACGTGTACTTTGCCGGTGGACCGGGTGTAGTGAAATTCGGCTACAAAGTGGTATATCAAGATGAGAACGGTACTTGGAGATACATGGTTAATCCCAACATAAGCGTATGGGATCTGGCAGCAAACATCTATGATAAACCTACAAACGTGAACTGCCTAGTATGCCACGCATTCAGCGGTGGAGGACCACACTATAAGAGACCAAACCTATCCCCTGACCTCATGAAGAACGTCAGCAGGGAATTCGACGTACATCTCGCGGCAGGATTAAGCTGTATCGACTGTCACCAGATAGAAGACCACAAGTTCCCTACTAAATCAGCTGACACATGGAGCAGAGAAGGAGAAAACGTACCATCATGCACCCAGTGCCACGGCGACCAACCACACGAAGGAGTTAAGGGCTGGTTCCTCAATAAGTTCCACCTAGACAAAGTAGCCTGCCAGACATGCCACATACCATACATAGCACACGGAGACTATCCAACCGATGTATATAGGAACTGGAGCGATTCAGAATTCGTCCCAGAAGCCGCAAAATACGAGCCCTCACTAGATCTACAAAGCATGGTTGAACCAGTTTATCTATGGTACAATGGGACAAGAGAAGTCTACTTATATCCTCAACCAGTTACTCCAGATGAAGATGGCTACATCACATATGTAAAACCACTAGGCAACAAGGACGATCCCGAAGCCAAGATATATCCATTCAAGCTACACTACGCAGTAGTGCCATATAGCGAGACAGGCAAAGCACCAATACCAGTAAAAGTTGGAGTAGTATTTGCCACAGGCAACGTGACAAAAGCAGTGGAAATAGGATCGAAGATCTCCGGACTAGAATGGCAGGGAGACTGGGCCATACTAGTAAGATACATGCAGGTAAACCACGGAGTAGTCCCAGCAGAAGAAGCACTATCATGCTTTAACTGCCACGGACCCACAATTAGAAGAATGCCATGGCCAGAGCTCGGATACGGCCACTTCCCCGAGATCGCATTCATAACAATAACAATCGCGATCCTTGCAGGCATAGGAATAGCAATATGGAAACTAGTCCTTCCAAGGATCCGCTAAACTAAAACAGTTTTTCCCCAATTATACTATTTATCTCTGTAGGATCCTATTCATCATGACGAGTTATCCTTTCCTGTATCCCTACTGTTCTTAAAACGTAAGAGACTGGGCTTTATCCGTCGAGTCCTAGGTTTTAGAGGGACTTGTAGGCTACTAGAACCGTGGACTGTCTTTGCAAAGTATACGGCTGAGAGAATCAATAGTATGGCTCCGAGATACATCTCCACATGCTCTCCTCCATCCTCATAACGGATACTACTATAACCGCCTGGAGTATAGTTATAATTCGGATCTAGCCTCAGCGTAGCGTAATCTAGATCTGCTATCAAGTAGAGTTTTGCATAATTAATCATTAATTGGTTGAAGTAGACCTCATCTTCAACTGTGTTCATGGAGATATAATTCTCAAAGTAACTCTTCACAGGGTCCAGCCAGACGTATCCTGTTAGTATTCCGAGAATCTCCCTTTCACCTTGCAGCCTGTATACTGAGACATTTACAAACCCAGGATGCAGTGCTAGATACGTTGAGTATAGTGTTGATGCTCTCATTAAATGCCCTAATGCTACTAGGAGATCTGTGAACGTTGCATTTTCTTTATTGTATTTTTGAGCTAACCATACATATCCATGGGCCAGTAGTATCATGTCAGATCTGACCCTTGACACACTTGCGTAATCCGTTGCATAGTTTTTCAAATGAATTGTATATTCTAGCTCACGAACTAGTAGATCTCTTATATCCGTTGTCTCTAGAACATCTCCAGGCAGAGCCAAGGCCTCTCCGGCGAGTAACGCAGACCTGTATAAGTCAGCCGTTGACCTAGCTAGACTATAAGCAATTTGATTAGCAGTCTTTGATGAGTGATCCAGGCCACTCATATATCCCAGGAGAAGTAGGATTGTCTTGTTGAAGTCATTGATACTCCCTGTATAAAGATAAGATGCTTCAATCGCGTAACCTAGCCCGTACCGAGGTATTCTGTCTTGCATCATGGATATTAGGCGCGTGGCGATGCTCTTGGCTAGATAAAACTCTGCTAGTGTACTCCCTAGAGCTTTATTACGTATTAAGTTATAGTAATATAGTCTGGTTGATTTCTCATAGGCTTGAACGAGTAGCTCTGCCTGGCTCCAGGACACTTGTCCATTAGAACTCTCGACACTGGACCTGTAGGCATCTAGTAATGCCTCTATTTCACGTAGCTCCTCTCCATATTTTTCTACTGGGCTCGAGATTGATCTCTCTGATGCTGCTTTGTACGTCTCTTGGAGCATTGTTAGTCTGTTTTTGGTTCTTTCTAGGAGGAATTGTAGTATGTTGTACGAGCTGTTGGATCGGAGGACATACGTTATGTTTCTTTGCTGCGGCCGATTATCGGAGTAGAGATCAAGGAAGTGTAATGCGTCTAATACCGATATGACGGGTACTTTCTGAATCGACAAGTTTCGGAGGATGCTTTCCTCTACAACGATTGATGTTGTCTCGAATGTGAAGACTCCTGTCTTGACTTGTTCCTCCACGATCTTATAACGGTTCTCTTGAAGTGCAGGATACATATAGTAAGGGTAACCAAGTATTTCTGCCAATTCTCCTTTAACATCAACATCTGATACAAACCCTACTGTACCGTCTGGGTTTACCATACCTGTTATAACTACCTGGCTAGTTCTAGGAATCTTGTTCTCGAATGCTTGTGTGACGGCGATAAATGTCGTAAGAGAGAGGCTTGGCCCCACAAGCCTTGTCGTATTCAGACCATTTATGGATATATGGATATAGTAATTAAGGCTCCATGGATCGATGCCCTGGATCCATGATGCTAGATAGCAGGCTTCAATAAGAGACTCTCGGAAAAGCCTATCTCCCGCTACTCCTATGATATAGACGGTGCCGTTACCCGATGTTACGGTTGCGTTAACGGTTATTAGATAAGGTTGATCCTTGTAGACTGCTACACCTGCTGCTGAGCCTGTTGACGCCACTGCTGAAGGAACAGCTAGTAGCATTAAAGTGCTAACTAGTATTGCTATTAGGGTTTTTCGCATTTGTCATCACCTTGGACGACAACGCTATAGTCGCTACAACAGCTACTACAGCGATTATTACTGCGAGTAAATTGTTTGCCGTGTCTTTTTGTTCTACAGGAGTCTCTTCTATTATTGACTCAGTTATCCTGTGAGGATCGCTTATTCCTTCAAGTTTCCATCCTAGTTCTTCGGCTCCAACCACTGGGTCTGTCCAACCGACGAAGTGACAGTTGAAGCATGTTATGTTCTTGCTCGTAGACATAATTATGGATGCGTCTCCTCTAAGTGTGTATATCGGGGTTACTAAGGTGTACGATGTTCCCCTTGATATAGGTTGAACCGGTATCGAGTAGAGTGAGGCGTTATCTGGCGTATAGTATAGTACTCTCCTCCCATCAAGTACCTGTTGTAGGCTAGGTATTAGTATTGGGCCTTGCTCGGGATAGTAGATGATTAGCCATGACGCGGTATGATTAAACCCTGAAATGTGGAGGGTGGAGTGACATAAACTACAATTTAGCGAACTATGTACACTTGAAGATAGAGACGTTCCTATTCCCGAATGACACCTCGTACAATATACGTTTCCATCACGTGTTTGCTCTATGCTATGTGGAGCCATATTGTAATCTACATTGGTTAAGTTCCACGAGTGGCACTCGTAACATACGTCGATATGATTAATATTGTAGTTGTTGGTAGTTGCACCCGTATAGTCTGGGCTAGTGAAGTGGCATTTGAGACAAGACTCGTATAGCCTTTCTTGAGTAGGTGTGTTGAGATCGCCTGTATAGGGATCTATGAACACCTTAGTGAATACATTATAGTAATTGTTTATTGAGACCACCCATAGCTTACGGTCGAGTCCCCAATTTATCGAGCCCGTCTGGTTCGAGTAAAATGTGTACGTCCACGTGGTAAACGATTGCGAATATGGAGGATCTAATCTATCCGATACGACCTGGTGACATCTTCCCCCATAGCATCCATACCTGTCTGTAGTGGGATCAACTCTGTAGTATCCGCCTTGTCTGGTATGTCCGGTATGAGTGATATCGTGACAGCTAGTACATAACAGTACTCTATGCGTACTATTCATTGTATAATATGTTAAGTAATGGGTTGTATCAAGGTTATAGTGGCATGCCATACATCGATAACTCTCAAATATCACGTTTGAGGCAACTGTACCCGTGTTTGGAAATCCTTGGTGACAGACCCTGCATACATAGTAGTCACCGCTTCCTTGGACAACGTCTATATGCGAGACGTTAGTGTCTATGTATGCATTGGTTAGAATTGGCGTCAAGATCATTATAATAATCATCAATAATAGGACTAATTTAGTACTAGCCCCAGTCAATTCCTATCACCCCCTGATATGATACGGCTACTAACTCGAGTGTGTTGTCTCCGTCGATGTCTCCTACCGCTATGCTGGGCCAACTGAATATGGAGTAGTAATCTGATCCTACTCCGGCATCTGCATATGTAATAGTCCTCTCGCCTAACACATTGAAAGCACTGTTTATGACGTAGAGCGTATAGTCTAGTCCGCCTCCTACAGTCCTGTCATCAGTAGAGTATGCTACGATTTCATAGATGTTATCTCCATTAATGTCTAGTATCACTACTGATACCGCGACAGGAGGCGCGTCTTGATTTGAGAACTGTGACCATCCTGTGTCAACAAGTAGACTATCTGTTATCGCATACGTACCTGAATTGTACTGTATCAAGTATATGTATCCGTCTCCGCTTCCGACAACTATTTCGTTAACTCCATCAAAATCCAGATCTGCAACCGCGATACTTGGTATTGAGAACCATGAGAATAGTTCTGCTCCGGTAGGATCTATGACCGCCTCTATTGTTCCCGTTGTTGGATCTACTATTATGACTTGCCCGTCTACTCCCGTCTTAGCGGCGCTGTTTGCTGAGACCCAGTCGAAGACTTCTTTTCCCAAGACAACTATTATTTCTAGGTTGTTATCGTTATCTGTGTCAGATACCACCGGTGTGTGAAGTATGAATCCATTATAAGAAGTTAGGTTCAATGCCCATTCTATATTAGTGTTGGCAAGGTCTACTAAGTATAGATAGCCTGTTGAGTCTGAAGCCAATACTTCGATTACGTTGTCGTTATCGACATCACCTGTAGATATTACTGCTTCACTGATAGGTGAGATGTTTATTCTTATAGATGAAATAATGTTTCCTGTTTCTGGGTTAAGCCTGTAAATTCCTGATGGAGCCTCTACTACCAGGTCTAGTATGTTGTCATTGTCGATGTCGATGATCAACGGAGAACACGTTATGTATATACCTAAAGGTATTGTCTCCCATTCAAGTGTAAGTGTCCATGTCGTTGTATCTATCGAATACGCTCGTAGGGTTCCGTTTCTTGTTGGCACATAGATCTCGTATACTTGATCGTTGTTTACGTCATATATTGTGGGAGTGGCAAACGGGGAGGCGTCTACATAGCCTCTATAGAGCTGGTTTCCGTTTAATCCGTCAAGTATGATGAGTTCTCCTGCATCATTTGTTATGACTACTTCTGCTCTGCCATTAAGGTCGAGGTCTACTACGAGTGGATTAGTCGAGATGGAGAAGCCCCAGGGGCCAAAAGATGACTCGTACATAGTATAGCTCCATTTAATGATTATGGAGCCTTTAAAACCTCCCGAATAGGTCAAGGGAACCGTTGCAGTCCTGTACTCGTTTCCTGAACCTGTCCACCACGAAAAATCTGTTCCCTGAGAGTATATTATTGAAAATGTTAGACCCCAAGCAATACCCATGGCTACTATTATAACCGCGGCAACTACATAGATTTTCCTGGATCTCGGGATTGATCCCATATCACGTATTCACCTGTGACACTCAGTACATTCCCGTCCCGTGATATCCGGCGGGTTCAGTGAGGATGTATGGCATTCGAAGCATCCTTTCCCCTCTACTCCTCCCTGGGTACAACTCGGCGATATTGGTATCAGCCATGTAGCAGCTGATGAGTGGCACTGCCCACAGACGTCTGTTTCTCCTGATTCTACCTTGAATATCGCGTCTTCATGGAATGTTGCATGGATGTTTATCATGTTAGATTCTTCATGGCATTTTAGACAAGCCTGGCTCAGATCCGAGGGAGAGTGTGGATCGTGACAGGTGTCACAGGATCCTGTGAGTTCTATCATGCCTAGGTGAATCGCGTGGATCTCCTTTTCTTCTAGTTTTTCTGGTAGATGGCACTGGATGCATTCCTCGTACATATTTATTTCAGGAGAGTATTTTTCCTTTATTTCTAGTGGAGATGGATTTTCAAGGATCTGTGCTATTGGCTCATTTATGAGAGCCTCCAAAGTTAGGGGATGACATTTGTGACAGTTTAGTTCACGGTGTCCGGACTGATCTATCGCCTCATAAAACGGCTCCATATTGTGACATACAGTACATAGCTTGTTGGCGGTCGGAACATTGTTTATATAGAGCCATGCACTGGACACTATTGGAATAACTATCAGTATAAATAATATTATGGCTATTTTTAGTCTCCTGGGATTCGCTCGGAGATCGGCCCAATATCTTTTCAGTTTCTCAACTATTCTTGTTCTACCTACCATTCAGACTCACCTTTGTACGATTAGTGAAAGTTCCTGCTTCGAGGCTCACGTATATTCATAATTATCATTGTTAGTATCAGATTTTACACAGGCTATATATGAAAACTCACCCAGACTACTGGTAAGGCTATAAAATATCGCTTTTCTAGTGAATATATGTAATAAAAGGATTAAATAAAGATTAAATTCAATCTACATATGAGAATACTGAAGAATAAGCAAGTGGTGACTATGGAATGCGTGCATACATGGCCCTAGCAATAGGTTTTGTGATGTTTTTGGCCCTTGCGGCCTCGATTCAGACACAGGCCTGGGGCACAGGCCACCCTGACACATGCCAGCCGTGCCACGGCCAGTACGGAACAACTGCCGATACCATAAGCGGAACAACCTACAACTTCTGGAACCACCAATTACAGAACGGAGATCAAGTATGGAGCAACTGTGTACTCTGCCACACTGACTACACTCAAGGAACAGTACACGCATCCCTAGGATGTAAAGGATGCCACGCAGTACTACACATCGGATACTACAATGGTACCAGTTACGCAGCAGGACTCTACTACTGGGAACTAAGCAACCCGAACTACAACCCAATAATAGCCCCTGGAGCAGTCGCGTTACAGAAACAAGTACTTGTACTAGACCAGAACAATGCTTCAACATACGTACCTAACATTGCAAACTATCTTGGAACAAACGGTATGGAAGTAGAAGTAGGAGTCTGGGATGCATTCAACAACCAGTTCCTAGAGACTAGTGGAGCAGGAGTCGACACACCAGGAGACGCATACAAGGTATGCTTCTCATGCCACTTCATAGTAGATGACCCAGCTAGCGTAGGATCATACATGATCGTAGACGGCAAATGGAAGATCGGAATACCTGCAGCAGCACTAGAGATGGACCCACACAACATACACCCAATAACACCTGAGCAGACAACCGAAGAGTCAACAGGAGGAATACCACTAGCAACCTTCAGCATCGGAGCACTAGGAGCAGCGTTATTACTCTTCGCTAGAAAGTACTAGAGCAGACGACCCCTTATGGAGAGGGGAGGGGGATGAGAACCTCTGCAAACAACCTTTTTCCCGATAAAACAACTCTTTAAATCGAGGGAACACATGGTTCCCTTAATTCTCATAATAATTACACTATCAACCATCTATTCAATGATTAAATACAGACTACAACTACATGGACTTTTGCTAGCAGAGATAATAGTCATCACATACACTGGGAGTCTCCGAATACTCCAGCCAAAGGCAGGATGGCGTCCTCATCTAGTAATCGGACTAGAAGCACTACTGCTGGTAATAACAAACATATTATCGATAGTGGTTCTTGGAACTAGCTCTCATCCATCATATAATCCATTGTACTCTGCAATATCTGTTTCCATCTATGGATCCATCATAGCATTATTCATGCTCGCCCTCATAGATTCCTCGGATACCCTCAAAAACATACTACTAGTATTTTCGTTGTTTGCAGCTGTATACTCGTCCCTCTACTACTACGATGGAGATATAATTAGTATATTCGCTAACCCCGGGCACCTTGCAATAATTGTGTCAGCCATAGCGTTATTATTCGGTGGAGGACCTGTATCAGCTCTAACGGGTCTCCTAGGAGCGTCTGTAGCGTCTTCCTTAGATGCGGGAGGATACACTTATATGGATACGCTCGGCTTTACGAGGATCCTATGGATACAACTGTTGATAGTTGTTATATTGTTCTGGATTATGAGGAATATTAGGATAATAAAATTGAACAATGTTGACAAATATACTCTTCCTGTATCAGTTCTTGCATCTCTCTTTTCAATAATATACGTAGTGACGAGAGACTATACTGACTTAGCCTATATAAGTAAATACCTTTGGATATTGTTACCACTTGCAGTATTGTTGACAGCCCTATACATGTCCGCAGAATCAAAAACCCGCTATATGATAACCATAATTGGATCAACGCTACTAGCATTCGTCATGTATAAATATGCCCCAGATATAGTGTTCGGCCTAGACGGCACAGTAATAGGACTCTTTACGTTCACACTACTCATACTCCTATCTAATTCTTATAAGGCGCTAGCATCCTCAACACTCGTGTTATTTCTAATGCTGTATACTGCGGCTACATTTGTTCCCGTAACTGCAACATATGATAGTTTTACATTGAATGCACCTCTAAATGCTCCAATAACAGTATCCTCTATTAAGGGTAACACTGCTACTGTATATCTGGGAGAAGTTAAAGTAGAAGGTGACCAGATAACGGTACCGGTTAGAATCTATCTCGACATAAACGATACAAGCGTATCCGCCTCGACAGTCCTGACATACGAGATAAACCATCCAGGTTGGACATCAGTATCTTTAAGAACTGTCAACCCTCCACACATAACAGACATTAATATTGAAGCAGACGAATCAATCATATCATATGTCGTCACAAGCCAAATATTTAGCGAGCAACCTCCCAAGACGACTCTCACCACCGTCAGGATCTCAGTACGATCCTTCACAAACATTGGACCAGCCATAGTAATCTCATATGCGTCTATCCTTGCAGCTGTTCTCACCTTCAAGACCCTATCTAGGCTAGAGGTGAAACGTCATGGAATCTAAGAAGAAGCACCTAGGCCATATACTATTGTTACTAGTTCTAATTACGGTTATCCAAGTCCCTACAGCAGAGACTCAAGCATATGACGTAGGAGCTAGCTATGAAGTACACGAGTTTGATAACACATTAGAGGTAAACCTGATATCATCCACGGGGATAGTTCTCGGCAAAATAGTATTCTATACTTCAAAACTAGAGACAATCATTTACGATATTACAATTGATACACGACACATTTCACCGGACACGATACTAGTCCTCGAATACAACTATACCTGCAACGCATCCGAATATATGCTCGGGAAAACACTCTTGTCCACCGAGACCCTATCACTAACCTCCCTAATGCGAGAATGCGGCGATCTTGAAGAGATACACGTCAAAGATCTCAGACTTATCGCAGTAATATTAGAGGAAAATCAAACAACAATCAAAACGCTTGACCTCTTAGGATATCTGGGAGAGAATCACAGCCTAACCCTATTAAAGAACTATAAAAACTACTGGTTCACACTCGAGCCAAGAACCGTTGCGCCTGGATGGATACGCGTACTAATTAGAACATTCTATACAGATCTAGGAGACATCGAAGTAGTAAGCGATAAAGTATTCAATCAGACCTCAGAGCTCAAACTACTACTGGAACCACAAGGAACGAGCCTACTGGGTACTAATGTATCATTCACTCTTGTCCAAGCTGATAACAACGACATAGTATATAGTGATAAGCTAGATCCTAACAAGATACTTATAATTACAGGAGATCTTCCAGGGATAGAATACGGCAAAGAATACAATCTGTATATAAAAGCAGAACAATACGATATTGCAAAGTCCCTTAACTTATCCAGGATTATTGGCCCTATAGTGTTCGTCGAGAAGAGAGTAGAGGTCGAAACAATCCCCCTCACATTAAAAGATATAAGAAATGAGGGATTATTCACACACATAGTCATTGACATCCCCATGGATGTCTCAAGTAACGAGCTATGGATCGACTACACTCCACTCGACGGATCTATACCCACGATAATGATCGCTGGCCTAGAAAGATCCAGCCCTGAACATACCCTGCTCCACATCTATCTAGTCTCAGAGTCATCACTATACGGATACTTCACGCTGGATATCAAAAAGAGCGACGCCAAAGTATGGAGAGGATCCTTATACATCGAGACTAGCTGGACAAACGACGCTATGGTAAAAATATCTAGTCTTCAGCCAGCATACTATGTTCTCGACAACCATATAACAACCAGGTCTGGACCAGGAGATTATACTCTCGTCATTACGGCAAATGAGACGATAACTCCAAGCGATATACTCGTCGTAACAATAGAGTTCAATGTAACAAAGAAGAACCTAATATCCCCGATCATACTGTACCCATATGCCGATTCAAGACCCATTGAAGGTAGCCCATTCACGAGCCCAATAGTCTACATGTTCAACTCGACTAATCCCGGGACAAGACAAATACACACTGCACCCGGAAAACTGTCCTTCATTATACCGGCCTCATACATAACTCGCCAAGATCCAGGATCATATACCGAGCTCTACTTTACCCTATACCTCGGACTAGAAAACGTAGCAAACATGACGATAACAAACATAACCATAACGAAAATATCGATATACAATGAAACCACAAGATATGAGCAGGAAGCCTATTTCTCGCCAGTATACGTGACCTTAGTAGCAATACTAGTAGCCGCAGCGGCAATATTAGTTCTAAGGAAAAAGTATGGAGTTGACTTGATTACTCGGGTGCTTCGAAGATAAGCAAGTCAACATCTTTTTTCTCTAATAAGTCTAGCATTTTGTCGACTAGATGAGGTCCCTGAAGCTCTTCTCCTTTAGTTGTTGCGATGAAGTCGAGGACTTGTCCGTTTTTTACAAGCATCCTTACAGTGGTTTTATCCGAGTGGATCCTGACGAATATTGTTTTGTTCTGAGAAAAGTTCTGTAGTAAATAGAATAGTGACTGCAAATCCTCGTAGTCAGTAATAATCATTTTTCTCTTAGATAGTAACTTACATTGTGTCATCAATTTCACGAGATATGATGGATCACTAAGCTTGCTTACTGGCTTGGACATCTGTCTTTTAGAGTATGCTCTTTCGAGAGCCTTCAGTCCTTTAGCAATATCCTCTGTGAATTCCCTCAAGAATGATGACGACAGGGATTCGTATGGGCCTTTATAGCTTACTGTGATCAGTGCTTGGACTCCCTCTCGCTCCTCTTTTAGCTCTATTTTTACTTGGAACTCTCTGTCCTGGGCCTTTCCTTGGTATATGACGCTATTCTCGTCCCTAGAGATTTCTACATCATAGTCGAATTCTCTGGATATACCAAATTTTCTAAAACGAAGAATTATCCGGATAGGCTCCCTCTCCAGGTCTGCGTCTTTGAGGAACTTCCAAAAACTAACCATTATCTGGGGATCACTCGCAAGCTCAAGGACATCTTGCTTAGACATGTTTATTTTAATCGTTGTTGTAAATGTTTTTACCATAAGTGTACACCATGATTTTAATAATATAATTGAGTGGTTTTATCATCTACCAATAACATAAACATGTATAGTCATTAAGATGAATAGAAAAACCCTTAAAACTATAATCCCTCAATTATCTCTTCAGCTAGCTCCTTAATCCTCTCCTGTAACACGATTCCGCCGGCAGGAGATAGTGCTCTTTCTTCAAGAACAGCTATAGTCTCGAACCCACAGCTCTCGAGCTGACCTCTTATACGCTTCGCCGCTATACCTCCCCATCCATATGTCGCGAGTACTGCGAGTTTCTTAGACGCGGCAGCCTTCTCGCAGATCTCTTCTATAGTGTACTTCATTAGGGGGAATAGGCCTGCTTCGTATGTAGGAGCTGATACTACTAGGACTTCGGCGTCTATAGCATCTGCTAGTATATCGCTTATATTTGGACGGGTAGTGTCAGTGAATCCATATACAACTGGGTTAAATCCTTTACGGCGTAGCTCACACGCAAGCATTCTTGTCATTGACTCAACAGTTCCATACATTGATGCATACAGTACTAGGATTTTGCCTTTTACAGGTTTTGCCTCGGCCAGGCCCCGATAGTACTCAATTATCTTTTTAGGCGATCCTCTCCATAATAGTCCATGGCCGGGAGCTATGATCTCGGGATCTATCCCTTTTGCTTCTAGCTTGTCGAGGGCTTTTACAATCCACCTTCTATAGTTTCCTATAACAGTCACCACATATTTTCTCACACTGCGGAGGATATCTCCCTCTCTAGCGCACTCGTCATCGAATACTCCTTCCGGAATACCGAAGCCTCCGAAAGCGTCACAGCTTAGGAGTACTCTACGTTTCTCGAGCCATGTCATCATAGTCTCCGGCCAATGTAACCATGGAGTATGGATAAAGGCAAGTTTCTCATCCCCAATTTCTAGTATCTCCCCGTCTTTAACTGGACGTAGCCTTTCAAGTGCTCTCGGATAAGAGTCCATCATCCTCTTCGTCATAGGATGTGCTATGACAGTAGCAGACGGAGCCCATCGCAATACTTCTTCAAGGCTCCCGGTATGGTCGGGCTCCATATGGTTAACCACTACATACCTTAACTCGTTGGGTTCTATTAGATGCTCAAGCGCGTCTATGAGCTGGGAAGCAAATGTGGACTTCCAGCCGTCTATAAGAACTGATCCTTCGCTTGTCTTAAGCAAGTATGCATTGTACGTAACTCCTTCTGGTATCTCCCAGAGCGCCTCGAAATATCTTGTTATCCTGTCCCCTACTCTTAAAAGGAACAAGTCGTCGGTTATTTCTTCTATTCTATAAGTAGCCATCTCTAGCTCGCCCCTATCATATACTTTGATAGTTCTCTAACGATTTTATTTTAACTATAAAAACATAATCTCTCCCATAGACTGGATATTGATATAAGTACAACAATTGAAACGAAATAGCAACTAAGTAATAATCGGCCCTAACTGCATCCTCTATAATCTTCAAGTTATATACACTGCTAATCAAACTAAGGATATCTGTAATTAACGTTAGTTGTCAAAATAGTCAAAATACTAAATGACTATATAATTGTCTCGAGATAGAGGCTCGTATAGTATCGTCCAGTTTTCCCTAGTTTCTCATGAAGTTAAAGCCGATAACCTATATCTGGACATACTAAGTTGCCTAAAAACCTGTTAATAAATATCAATATTAAGAAATAATTCAAAGGATAGTAACACGATAACAGTAAAATAACCGGTAAGTATTGGTGTCAAACTATGACGTGGCGACTTATCTGTCCCAAATGCGGTTGGACGGGCTCTAAAGAAGAATACTACCCTTATTGTCCCTCCTGCAGATCACCTCTTGAATTGGAAGGTGTTCTTCCGAAACCAAATAAATCCATTCTAGGGGAGGGAAACACTCCTCTAGTAAAAGATAAAACAGCAGTTTACAAACTAGAATATCTCAATCCTACTGGTAGCTTCAAGGACCGAGGAGTATCGCTCTCAGTATGGATCGCCTCGAGACTAGGCTATAAATGCGTTACCGTGGACTCCAGCGGGAACACTGCTATATCGACGGCGGCATACGCTTCAAAACTAGGCTTAGACTCCCATATACATGTACCAGTGGGAGCAGACGAGTCGAAGATCCGTATAGTTAGGTTCCTTGGAGCCAAACTCTACATACACAATAGTCGAGAAGAAGCCTATCATAACGCTAAGCGAGAAGCCGATAAATGTTACTATATCGCGCATCAATCCAGCCCTATCTTCCTTGAAGGAATAAAGACCCTTGGAGAAGAACTGGCAATAGACCTACGAGAAAAAAGCACAGATATTGTTTTACCCGTGAGCAGCGGGAGCCTACTTCTAGGAGTAGTAAGAGGACTAGGCACACTCAGAGAAAAAACAAGGATAATCGCGGTACAATCAACCAGGGCTCCTTGGCTCAAAAAGTATCGTAGACCAAGCCATGAAGACCATGGACCGAGTAGACTACTAGATGCTCTAGTTGTCAAGGATCCTCCAAGAGCCAGAGAAATAGCCAACGAAATAGACGAACTCGTCATATTAGGGGATAAGTCCGTGCTACCGGCATGGAGGAAATTGGCCAGAAAGGGGTTCCTCGTTGAGCCTAGTAGCGCCGTTGTAGAAGCCGCGCAGATTAAACTAGAATTAAACCATCCGATTCTTGTACTTACGGGTTCCGGGTTAAAATACCACCACAAAATGGACATCCTAGAGCAATCTAAATAGTATACCTGGGAACATAATAAACCTAAAATCTCGATGAAATGGCACTGGAGACCCGATCCCAGAGAATCAAGCCCAGATCTCAGCATAATGAATAAACCATTATATAGGAGGCTGGGAAACGTGCCGAAAATAATACTAATAACAGGACCGCGTAACGGGAAATTCCCAGAATCCAACTGCTTACTAGTTAAAGACCCGAAAACAAGCATCCTAGTAGACTCTGGCTGCGGCGAGGAAAATATAATGAAACTACGCGACAAGATAGACGCAATAGTATACACGCATATCCACCCAGACCATATAACCTACCACCACCTACTCGAAGGAAAACCCACCTACATACCAGTACAAGACCAGCCATACCAAACACTAGAAGAGCTTGCAAAACGCTATGCCCCAGAAATATGGAAGGACTGGATAAAATACGCCGAGAACATATTCAAACTAGAACAACCACCAATGCCACAACACGTCTACGAATCCTGGCAACCATTCAAGATAAAAAACATAGAAATAACCCCCATCCCAGCACAGGGCCATACCCGAGGACACCACATGCTCCTAATAGACGATCACCTCCACCTATCCGATATAGACCTCACACGCTTCGGACCCTGGTACGGACATCCAGAATCAAGCATCCAAAACTTCATAAACGACATAAACCTAGCCAAGAAAATAGAGGCAAAAACAACTTCAACAAGCCACATACCAAACCTCCAAACAAAAAACGAAGCAAACAAACAACTCGAAAACTACCTCAAAAAACTGGAGGAGCAAATAACTAAAGTACTAAACCATATGACAATGAACACCCCACTAAAACCAGCAGATCTTGCAGGAAAAGGAATCATCTATAAAAAATACCTCCCCGGAATGGAAACCGTAATGAACTACTTCGAAACACAAATGATTCACAAAATACTAGAACACCTAGCCTACCACGGACACCTACAGAAAACACACGAAGGCTATATTAAGACATAAACTATAGCGATTCCAACTATCTAAAACAATAGAATCCTATTAAACAAATAAATCCTAATACCACTCAACAAAATGATGGACAAACAACAAGTCAGAACAATACCTATAGAGGGCCCGTAGCCTAGCCAGGATTAGGGCGCCGGCCTTCGGAGCCGGCGGTCCCGGGTTCAAATCCCGGCGGGCCCGCCACAAACCCCTCCAAGTAATCATTAACCCTGGTGTTAAACATATCGGCAGCTAGGACTGATAAAACACACCGAGACTCGCTCAATCTTGATAATCATGATGTATAATCACTTATCTCTAATATTAAAGCACACACTGCGCCGATGTGACTCTAGGGTATAACCTTCAGCCACGGTATCCTCTTGAAATCCTCGTCGAAAGTAAGGATAGTGTTTATGCCATAATGCTTGCAGGTTAAGGCTATAATAGCGTCACCTGGAAGCAAGCGGTATTTAATCATCGTCTCATGTATTTCTTCTATAGTAGCCTTGTCCTGTAACGTTATTATATTATAATCAGATAGCAAAAGACGTAGAGTAACCAATTCGTCTTTGAGGTGCTCTAAGCCATGTTTTCTTATTAATTCTTTTACTTGATATATGCCTCTGGCTCCGTAGTGCTTACTGAGATATACTCTTACAAGAATATACGAGGTTTCCTCTATTGTTCTTAGACTAGTATAGACTTCGTCCCTACTGGATAAGATATCAACTACAAGGTCAGACTTCGGCTTTACATCGTGGAGAAGGTAGACCAGAGCGTTAGAGTCGACATATATCAAAGGTGCTCGGCCTCCTCTATCGCCACCTCTAGGAGCCTCGGGTCCACACGACCCAAAACGCCCCGATACTTTTCTAATATTCTTTTCCTCTCTTCAACATCGATTATCTTGACAAGAAGCTCTTTGTTCTCCTCCATGTCAAGCGGCTCCTCAGGCACCAGCACGCCGCCCTTAAATCTTACTCTAATGACCTTGGACAATCCTCTTACACCCATATGATGTATTAGCACCACGAGCCAATTAGCCTTTTTCCGTAGGGATGTTTCCAGATTATCCTCCCTGATATCCGGTATAGATAATTGTTTGTGGAGATTGTTTCCAGTCTATGGTTTCCATTGGAAACATTGTTTATATTTCCCGGGCCTTCGGAGCCGGAGGTCCCGGGTTCAAATCCCGGCGGGCCCGCCACTATTTATACCCCATATATAAGTCTTTCCCTTCTTACAAGGCAAGGCTGTAGCTTCTAGTTAAGATAAGAACCAGGATGGTTCTAGCTTCATCACTGATAATCTCAGCAGATAATCTTAACGGACTAGGGCGCAACTTTTAGCCAGGGAACCCTCTTAAAGTCTTCATCGAAGGTTATGATAGTGTCTATGTCATTACGTTTACATGTCAGGGCTATGATTGCATCGCTTGGCAGGAGTTTTAGTTGCCTAGCGGTCTCTATCACTTCTTGGTATTCCACGTTTTCTACTAGGACTTCTACCTCAAGGTCTTCCAGCAAATTCCTTATACCATTGACTATGAATTTTGGGTATCCCTTATTCACTATTAGTTTTCTTAGGCTGTATGGTCCTTTGAGTTCTTCCGTGGCCTGGTAATATTTCCTTGTGGATATGTAGAGTAGTTCGTTTATCATTGTTAGACTAGTGTAGAACTTGTTTTCCTCGTAATCCTCTAGCAGCTTCCGGGCTTTGCGTGTGAGGTTTGTCTCGAATAATATATTATAGAATATATTAGTGTCTATGAAGGCTTTGTTCACTGTGCTTGAGCCTCCTCCTCATATTCCCTGAGCTCCTCAACAGAGGCCTTACCGAATAACCCAACATATTTGTCGAGCACTTCGCTCACTCTACGCTTGCGTATGAAGACTACTACCTCCTCTCCCTCGTGGAGTTCAACTGGCTCCAAAGGCTTCAGCACACCTCTTTCATATCTAACCCGTATAACCTTGGACACTTCCCAGCCCCAAGTATATGCTTAAGGCATCGAGACAATTAGCCTTTTCCAGTAGAGAGGTTTCCATATTATCCATACAAGTAACTAGTACTTTAATATACTGTAAGATTATTTCAAGCACGTGATTCTCCTGGTAACTCGAAAACAAAGTATCACAAGCAACAATGTCCAAAAGATGATTCAGAGGTAAAAGGGCGAGAGTCTAGAAATAATCATGGTATTTATATAGTTTGGGGCGAGAGAACTTAAAGTGATCCACATCTACTATGATAACCTAAGAGAGCAAAGCCAACAAGCTATATTTGTATTACCTGAATTACCTGGAGAATGTACTATGGGCGATAGTATGCAGCGAAGACACATAATTGTTAGAGAGGCCAATAAAGGAGACTTAGAGGGGCTCCTAGACCTCTACACAGGATTCTATAGAGAGCTGCGCTCACGCCAGGGTCTGAGGCCTCGTAGCAGGGAGGAGTACCGTGGCGAGGTCGAGGGTTATCTTTCACGGGACAAGATATTCCTAGCCGAAACCAATGGCGGCGAGGCGGTAGGTTTTATCCGAGTCTCCACTCGTGAGGGTTGCTACTGGTTTGAGGAGCTCTACGTGAAACCAGAGCACCGTGGGAAGGGCATTGGTAGGATGCTCGTGGAGAAGGCCGAGGAATACGTCAAGCGGCACGACCCCTACGTCTACATAATGGTCCTCCCCCAAGACCGGAGAGCCCTCAGCTTCTGGCTCCACATGGGCTACAAGCTCCTAAACACGATCGAACTAGCAAAAAACCTAGAAGGAAACAGGGAAGAGACCCGGCCAGTACCATTCCTAAGCCACATGCTAGAAATCTATCACTGGTCCAAAGAAGACTACACACCATTAGAGAAGAGATTCCTTGAGCTAATAGAAGAATTCTATAGGAGAGGAGGGAGTGGAGATGAGCTACTAAAAGTATTCGTCTCAGCACTAGAGAAAACTTATTAAGTACATAAATAAAATAGTTTAGAAAGGAACTAGTTAGTAGAGACTAAATGAGGATACTTGGCTATTTATAAGAATTACTTCTATATCTCTTAACTAAGAGGATTAGGTATGGTAAAGGCAAGCAATCTTAATATGAATGGCATGATTTAAATTAGTTGAATAAAATATTACTAATATGCTATTTACAGCACTGTAATTGATAGTTCTCCTTTATCTGTCCTGAGGAATCCTTTGTCGCATAATAGTTTTATCGTCCAATTGGTGTAGCTGGAGCCGTAGTTGAACGTTGGTGGCTTGTCTTTGGGTATCTCGAGCTGTAGATCAAGTTTTAAAGAGGTGTCACGTGTTATGGTGGTATGATTGGTGATTTTCTTTTTCTCGAGTTCCTGTCCATGGCTTATAATATCGCATGAATCCGCTGATGGCGATACGTCTCTCCAAGAAATGTAGGTCTTATAGGCCATTACCGCGTTAATGCTTTTACACTCGACTTTCTCTTTTTCTGTCGTTAACATTAGTTTTATTGGAAAGGGACGACCTCTCACTATATAAGATGGTATTTCTGCCTCTACACGTATATCTCCAAGATATACCGTTGATTTCTTCGCTGGGCCATGCTCTCGAGGAGGAACTACCTCTAGCTCATACTCTGCTTTTGTTGAACGTACTAGTCCAGGTATTTCCGCGCGGGCAATCCACCTTATGGCATATTGTTTATATTCTCCGGGTAATGGTAGTGGTTTTTCAACGGGAAAACTGACCTCGTACTTATAGCTCCCTTTATCTAGACTTGCTTTTTCTGAGAGAACTTTTTCTCTTCTATATAGTGTAAATCTGAATGGTTCAATTCTACTCATGGATGTTTCTTCTCCTTCAGAATCTTCCTCCGTATATTCGCAGCGAGTCTTTCCCTCCAAGAATACCACGAAGCTGGTCTCAAGCTTCTTGATTTCTTTTGATTTTTGAACGTCCAGAACGACAATGTAGTTAACTGTTCCAGGCACTGAGACGGGCTCTGCCTCTATCCTTAATTTATAAGCAGGTTTGAATAGTCCAAACACCAATTTGTCATCTCCTCGCTGATATTTGTATACTATACCTGTTGTATATTTATTGAATTTATTATAATGTAAACAATATTTTGTATTATCTCTATCTCTATATTCCTATACTGCGCTAAATTAAGACTTCTTATATTCGAAAAATAAAAAATTTTACATTCTATGGCGTTGATAATTTCGATGAGACATTATAGATATATTCAATCGTTTCCATATCAAGCCCGTTAAATTCATAACTTCTATTATATGCTATGTCTTCAAGTTCTTGCTTCAATATTCTAAAGACTTGGTCTAGTTCTTGTAATGTTTCGTTGTCTGGCAACTTGTTGCAGTCTATTGTCTGGTTTGTCACCATGTATTGGTACATGTTTTGCGACATGTATAGGAAGAACTGGTATATGTTTTCCAGTCCGAGGGTAAGTTTCCAAGGTATTTCCTGGTTGTTTGCTATGTAGGCGGTGCTTAACCAGGACTCTAAGTCTTGAGTATAGTATGCGAGATTATAATATTTATAGATATAATAAAGGGCCTGTACGCGGTCTTCCTGCAGCATTAGGCCTGGGCTACAATTGTATTGGTTTAGTTCTTGTATGAATCGTTGTGTTGTATTTCCCGAATATATTAGATCAGTTGACTTAATAATAGCGCGTGTAAGGGCTATTTGTGTAATCTTGTTTGTCCGTTTTTCATAGGAATGTATTGTATATGTTGCAACGGAAAATATTACTATAATGGCTATGAAGATACCAATAGACTTATGTATATTACTTGTCATTATTCTAAAACACCTCTCCAAATCTATATAACAATATTGATAGTCCTACTTATAGTTCTTATTTTTATTTAGTTTGATATTCTCATATGTGTTTTATAATTTGATGGAAGTTTTATTATAGAATTCTGTTTTTTGGTTTTGTTCTTGTGTGGGTTATTTGTGGGATTTTTATATATTTACTTATTGCTTGTATGTTCCTTATGTTAAATAACTCTTTTAAAATAGTATTACAATATTAAGATTTTTAATAAAAATTTTACTTCTATTCGAATCATCAAATACGATATACGCGTGTGGTGTCAATAATGTACTACTCGCGTATCTTGCCTTCCACACTGATATTAATCCTACTACTGGCCTTAATCCCTTTACCACTTGTTAATACTATAACCGGCTCCGCAAACGTCATAATAATAGATAGCTTGCCCTATACGATTACAAGTCCAGGTGTTTATATCATACAAGAAAACCTTAGTGCAATTGACGGCGATGGAATAAGAATCGAGTCTAGGAACGTATTACTAGTAGGAAACGGACATAGCATCACAGGAGGCGGTAACGGTACCGGCATCTACATAGAAGATTCATATAATGTCTCAATAAGTGATCTCGAAATCAAAGGCTTTGACACAGGAATATATCTGAACATAATAATAGCACCTTTGGCTTGGATAAATAAAATAACTATACAAGACACGAGAATCGGAGTATTTATAAATGGAACAAACTCATGGTTCGAATACGGACGTATAAACATAGACAACGTCCACATAATTAATGCCACTGAATACGGGATACACTGCTATAATTCACACTCCCTCATCGCACGTAACCTAATTGTGATAGGAAACGGCTTATCAGACACTGGGATATACATATATGAATCGAGCGGCATCCTTCTGAATAACATCACGATTATTGGCATGGGTCGTGATGCCATACGAACTGTGAGATCAAATTCGATTGCCGTTATGCACAGTACACTCAAAGATAATGGTGCAAGCGGTCTAAAATTAACCTGGTCTAATCACGTTCTAATATTCAATTCTATAATTTCAGAAAACGGAGAAGACGGTGTTAGAGATTATCTAAGCGAATACATTGAAATAACAGCAAACACTATTACGAACAATTCTGCGAGAGGGATAAACATTACCGGGTACTATTATGAGTGGGGACATGGTAAGGGACCCGGAGTTTCATGGATAAGATATAATAACATAACTGGTAACACGGGTGATGGAGTATACATAGGACCATACTCTAATGGGCCCTACCTCGAATACAACAACATAAGAGAAAATAATGGTATAGGAGTATATGCTGAATGGCCAAATTGGTTCTATGTACGCTTCAACAATATAAAAGGTAATCAGCAAGGAGACGCTATTGACCTAGGAGGAACCGGAGTTTGGGAGAACAATTATTGGGGCAACTATAATGGCACGGGCACATACAATTTTACATCCAATTATGATCCTTCTCCATTACCTGGGCCAATCCCCGATTATAAAATAACTATGCTTACTTCAGATTCTAACCGAATAGTAGGATCAGGAAACATAACGCTAAGCATAGCAAGTTCTGACGTTGATTATGACTATCCCACGAGAGTAAACATATACTGGAGTGGGCCTCCGAGTTTCATGGAGACTTCATTCACTTGGATAACCGTAAATCCCGAGTCAGCCGCTAAGATCAGCTCTGGAGAGATTGTTGAGAACTTTACAGACTGCGTGTTGATCTCCGAAGGAGATACTGCTAGCGGATATATAGTGTACAAACTGCCATGGAACTTGTCCATCTATGGATTCAATTATAGCTATATCATAGCATACACAAATGGATTCGTAGAACTAAGTAATCATCCAGAAGCCTCGTTTAATCCTGACTCTTTGCCAGATAGTTTTGCCGAGGAGTATACTACCGAGTATGGTGAAGAAGACATAGTTAGACTTGGCGCCACGACAATATTCGCATTTACTGCAGTTACTAATGTATCTGATTATTTTGGAGTATTCAATACGGGAGATGCAGTGATTGTTTCATTCAGTGGAGAAGTGATAGATACTGATTGGAACACATCAGGAGCTCTATCCTATCAGATAATAATTCTGAGAAACAATACAATAATAGTATCTATTAGAGAACAAGATATACCTGAAAATATGCTTGGAACCGGGCATACAGGCTTTTACATTAAACCTTTAGGTCTTGACATATCGATAGAGAAAAGACTTGAACCATATACTTCGTACAAGCTAGATACAAGACTCCACTACATTAAGAGTCTTAATATTACACTAGAATCACAGAGACAGACTAATATAAATATCACTTGGAATCCTCCAGAATTTCTGAGAGACACGGAAATCATTCTATGGGCAGAAATTGAACCAGGAGACTTAGACATTAATCCACTAAACAACGTCATTTATACTGCTCCCATAAGAATAGAGATACCTTCTCAGACAATACCAAACGAGACCACGACACAAACATCATATACTACCCAAACAGCTACACCTTCAACCACCTCGGACACAAGTACAACATATCACGAAACATACACCGAGACAATTCCAGCAACTAATCTATCAACCACTACAGAACTAGAACAATCTGAAAACAATTATTTGAAGCACATAGGAATCATTGGAGCTCTGATTCTAGCACTATTACTCATAGCCTATATGTATTATAACAGGAGATTGTGAATAACTAATGGTAAATTTTTACTCTCGATTATTCAATAATATTACATGTTTCAATATATCAATGATAGTATAATTTGATAAGATATATTATCCAAATCTACTAATTTGATTAGTATAGGGCTTCATTCATAATTGTACTCTGAGAGGTACATATAGTTCTGCTATATAGCTAAACTACATTACAGTTAATTACAGAAGAGTAATAATGAACCAGGGGTGAATTTCTTGGATAAATTGGCTAATGATAAGATAATTTATAAGGTTAGCCCACCAGTTGCCTATATTATTATTAACAGGCCAGAAAAACGGAACGCAATGACATATAATATGTGGAGGGCTTTATACGATGCCTACAGCAAGTCCTGCACAGACGACAACATAAAAATAGTAGTACTGCGTGGACAAGGGGGTTCCTTGTCTGCAGGCGATGATATCAAAGAAATGCTAGATCTTAATGATATCCAGGAAGCTAGAAAATTCTTTCAAGTACTAAGAGAAGTATTCAGAATAGTACTAGAATGTCCAAAGATAACGGTCGCTATAGTTGATGGTCCAGCCGTTGGTGGAGGAGCAGAATTATTATTAGCAATGGACTACGTTATCGCCACTAAGGAAGCGTATGTAGGTTTTCCGGAAATCCATATAGGGCTCATACCGCCAATCCTTGCGACACTAGGCATATACATTCTAGGTCTAAGGAATGCAAAGAAGCTAGCTCTTACAGGCAAGTTTCTGAATGCAGAAGAAGCCTATAATCTCGGAATACTCGACGAAATCGTGGACAAAGACGATCTAGAGAATGCCCTACAAAAAATAATTAACTCATTCATAGCAGTTCCACAAGAACCAATCAAAAGCATCAAGAAACTAACTCTATTAAGTACGATGCCGGCTTACGAATATGGTATGAGTGAACTAATACAGCTAGTCATGAGCAGAGAAGCAAAGACAAGAATGAAAATGTTCCTTGAAAAGAAACTTTCCAAGCCAACATAACCTCAAAAATATGAAGACATTAAACTACTAATAAGATTTTTACTTGTCGTAAAGGCTGACTCCAACAGTATAACGGGTACAATAATTAATAAAACCTTAATGATTATTTAGTGTCAGGATCGTCATATTTACTTACAATATCTACAACTGGAGCCGTAAGTACCATAAGAATAATGCTATGACGACCTTGTATAAATTCAATCTTCAACACGATTACCTACTTAGTTTAATTTATTCTTTAATTTATTCGACTCATGGTTGAAGGATTTAAACCCTCTATATAATTAATTGTTTCCCTTATAAATTTATATATTGAAGGGAACGTGGTCTTATCCATAACTTGTTAAGGGAGACATACAAACTAACTTTAATATACCAATATTAATTCTTGGCTTAGTGATCCATAATATGTAATAATCAGGATGATATATTACTGAATGAAGTTAAACTCATTATAATATAATTGAACAAAAACAGATGTACCGGGGATAGGTAATAATGAAAAGTGATAAAGATGCGTTCAACCCTATCCTCCTTAACGTAGTACCACTTGGCTATTATTATTATACTAGGCTAAAGTTCTATTGCAGAAAATTTCCATGCCACATATTAGTTCTGTTATGGGAGACATCTCTCTTTTTAATACCAACCCTATGGTTTTATTATTCTACTAATGGTATTAATTATACCGATATATTGATTATATCATTTTCAACTTTGCTCCTTTATACTATATATGAACTGGGATACCTTGTTAACGATACTATAACCGATAAAAGAGATACTATGCCGAGGAATAGACCCGCAACACGAGCACTAAACAAACCTGTTTTCATAGCAATAAGAATTTTTATGATATCAGTTTTATACCGTGTCCTTTCGAACTACGTTAATCAAACTAATCTTTTATTAGCATTTATATTTCTAATTTATGGAATTATCGTCCATAATTTGACGTTTAATAAAGCCTATAGATATGCCACTTTCACAATTTTACGCTTAGGCAAGTATTTATTTGTTCCAATAATATTCTTCGGGAAAACTATAATCATTTACTATATTATTATAATCCTTATACCAACACTGATCCACGATGTACTACACGATTATGGATACAGATACCTGATCCACGAAGATGTAAGATTCCCACGCCATATTAAGTATGGAGTCTTCGTTCCCATGATCATATTGCTTGTAGGAGTCGAGAACCTGCCGGCATACATTCATCTAATAATACTGAGTCTAGTACCTAGGAGGAATAAATAATGAGCGGACAAACCTGTACAAAAACTTCTCGTGACGAAATATTATCCCTATTAAATACCACTAGAACTATAGGTAATTGCCTCTGTGTATTTGACTTAGATAAGACTCTCTACAAATATAATAGCGGGCACCAGCTCCTACATAATATAATTAGTAAATCAAGAAAACCAATTATTGCAAAATTAGCTTTCTATATAGAAAGGATACTTTATAAGTTAAAGCTTCCTCTAAATATTGAAGGTTTACTAACCAGATTATTTGTTCCTAAGATCGATATTACTTCAAATAACTATCGTGAAAATATGAAAATAATACTAGATTTACTAGAAGATAAATCTAACTATATTCCGGAGACATATAGATTATTTACGACAGTTCTTGAAAAGAAATATTGCAAGACTATACTAATACTATCGAATACTCCGATTGATTTATCTAAGTTATCAATTTGCAATAATGCAGATGTTATATGTATATCGAGATATAGTGTTGCTACAAAACAAGGAGTAACTCATATACATGACCTCTATAAATTCTATATTAATAAACGTAATATTATAAAAAATATGATAAAAAAACAGTATATTCCTTGCCTAGTAATATCTGATGATCCACAGGAACTATTCGAAGAATTCAGAATACGAATACTCATCAAAAATAATGAACTATATATCTGTTAGGTGATCAACCGAGATAAGTAGGAGAAAAACTATGGTGAAATAAAGTTGACAGAAAAAACAAGAACAACAGCTGCCGTATTAGGGCTTGACGCGTTATCAAAAACACTACTACTCAAGATGCTGGACGATGGTCACATGCCCTATCTTTCCTCCATAGCATCAACAAGCCGGACACAAATAAGAGAATTACAGTGTACTCCTCCCTTAACGATGGCTAGCTGGCCTAGTATAATGAGTGGCGTTAATCCGGGCAAACATGGAATATTCTCCTTCTATAGGGTAAACGTCGAAAAAAGGAGACTCGATCTATATAATACTTTTTGGCTAATGCATCCTAGGATTCATGAAATGATAAGCTATTATAACAACAAAATAAAAACATTCATGTTTAATGTTATACCGGAGAACCCTATTATTCCGGTTAGAAATTCTACGGTTATCAATAACATGTTCTTTAGTGGCGGGTTAAAATATCATCCAAAACAATTAGATAGAAAACTACTCTCAATATTAGTGGAAGGCCAAAAATATATAGATCAATATCATCGAAGTGAATTGTGCTCAACTATTAAAGCGTTTGAAGACCTTCTCGATAATTATCTAATACCTCTAGTTGAGTACATAATTTTGAAAGATTATAGTCTCGTATGGTATAATCTGGACTTTCCAGACCATATACTTCATAAATGTGAAAAAACTCTTTATAATAAAGAAATACAAGTTTTCTCTGGAATATTCAAAAGAATAGACAAGATTACTAAGATGTTTACTGAAAACTTCGATATTAAAATAATCGTATCTGACCACGGTTTTGAAGCATACGATAAAATAATAAGCATAAATGATATACTAGTCAAAAACAATCTAGGAATAAAAACCAAAGAGCCAATAATAGACTTAATAATTGACGAAAAACGAGTTAACGTTATGAGAGTCGACCCAAGACTCGTTAGAATTCTAGAAAAACTCCACCTAAAAGGATTTGCTAAAAAAATCTTGCACTTATACAAGAAAGATGTAAAAGTTTTCTCTTCCCAATATTTAGATCCCTACAATAGCGATGCATATTACTTAAGAAGAACTTATGGTATTTTCTTTAATAACAAATCTGCAATAAGAAAAGTGCTAGATATATTGGACTCGTACTCCGATTACCTCACTTATGCTTTATCAAACGAGGTTTATAAGGGACCCTACATAGATAAGGCTCCAGATATAGTTGTCCTACCAAAAGATGGTATAAGTTTTGGTTCTTTAGAGCTCTATGACTCGGACATAATCGAAAAACCTGGAGCTGACCACTATATAAATGGTGTGCTAGTAACCATAGACTCTGATGCAGATTTAAGCAATTATAAATTACTTAATAATACAATAGTTGCTCCATTAATTATGTGTCAAATGGGTATTCCTGTATCAAACCAAATAGATGATCTTTATACATTGAAGGAGCTTGGTCTCAACTGTAGTACTGAAGACTATGTATCGAAATGGAGCATATCAAAGAGACTCTATTACAAGCTTCAGAGACAAACTACTAGAACAGCACAATGACGTGTTCTTCGATCCTCCATTAACTTTTCTCCGCTATAATTATCATTCTCGGACTAGTTACATCATACTTTTCTAATCTGTAGGATCCATAAACGCTCAACACTCTGTACCCTATCTGTTCGAGTATACTTCTCAGCTCCCAATATGTATATAATTTTAGGCGGAAGCCTCGAGTGTCGATAATACCTTTATCTTCTGTGAAGAAAATCCTTTTAGTATAAAGATAGCCGTCCATAGCATCGAGCCTCGATTCTTCTAGAACAATATAATCTCCTGCCGCATACCAGGTTCTCCAAGAACCGTTGTTCATGACTGCTTGATACGATACTCGATGTATATTACTGTGGTCTAGAAGAAACTTACCACCATACTTTAGAGATTCATAGACTTTCTCCAGGACCATACGATTTTCATCTTCATCAAAGTAGCCAAATACTGTAAAGAACATATAGACTGCGTCGAATTCATCTTTATAGTCTAAACGTCTCATGTCTCCGTGAACAAGCTCGATAGCGTCTTCGACACCGAATTCTTCTACTCTATCACGAGCCTTCTTCAGGAGATAGTCACTAA
>JALUDS010000073.1:0-33400 GCA_027043945.1 Acidilobaceae archaeon | reverse complement strand
TCGGCCTGATAGCTCACTAGGAAGATGGCGTTCTTGGGATCTCCTGCCAGTTTCTTCAGGTAGTAGAGGCTTGGTCCTCCTTTTAGCATGCCTGCGCTAGCTATAATCACTCCTGGTTTCTTATAGGCTCTCCGCCTGTCTTGCCATCCTTTTACCATTCTGAACTGGTTTGCTGCCTTTGAGAGTGTTGAGGGATCTCTCAGGTATTCTCCATGTGCTAGATATATCTCTGTTATTTGTCTTATCATACCATCAATCCATACTGGATAGCTGAATCCTCTTTCTGCAAGGATACTCATTATCTCTTGTCCTCTGGAAACGCTGAAAGATGGTACCAGGACTGTGCCTCCTTTCTTGACTACTTCCTCTACGCTGTCATAGAAGAGTTTCTCGGTTTCTTCTCGTGGTGGATGGTTGCTGGAGCCATAGGTGCTCTCGATGATTAAGGTATTTACCTTGTATCCTTCGAGCCTTGCTGGTTCCATTAGCTTGGTTGTAACGGTGTTGAAGTCACTTGTGTAGAGTATAGTGTGTGAATCTATGTTAACATAGGCCGCGGCGCTTCCAGGTATGTGGCCATTGTATAGTAGGGTTACTTCGAAATCTCCGGCGGTGATTGTTTCACCATAGCCATGGGACTCTGCGTGTCCGAGCATATCATCGACAGTTGCATTGTCATATGGTAGGAAGGGCCCGTTTAGCTTTATCATATCGTACAGCAGGAGTTTTGACACGTCGAGTGTAACGGGGGTTGCTATTAGTCTAGGGAATATTGATACGTATAGCGATGGAGCTGCGCCTATGTGGTCTAGGTGGCTATGAGTTAGTACTAGAGCCTCTATGTCTCTAGGACGTATATGTCCTGGGAATATTGGATTATCGTTTTCGTCGAAGTTTACTCCGTAATCGAGGAGTAGTTTCCTACCATTATGATTTATAGATATGGCTGCTCTTCCTACTTCTCTGCCGCTTCCCAATATTTCTATTGTGACTTTTCCGTTTTCTCTTGGCATCTTGTTTCACCGGTTTATTGTCTTGATGTGTTAGTGTGCCTATACTCTGGGTGTATGTAGCCACCTATTATGCCTGGATATGTCCCCATCTATAAAATCTAGATAAGGGTTATATCCACATCGTTATTATAGAATTATTTTAGGACATGCATGAGACATAGTTATATCGGCGTATATGGGGTGTCTGGACATGTTTGGAATGAATCCTAGAGACCTTAGAAGAGCAATGAAACAGCTAGGAATAAAGATGGAAGACCTAGACGTAGAAAGAGTAGTCTTTGAGCTGTCAGACGGTAGAAAACTAGTGGTAGAGAATCCGCAGACAATGCTTCTTAGGGCTCGTGGCCAGCCGCCAATGATCTATGTTGTAGGGGAGCCGGTTGAAGTAAAGGAAGAGGTTAAAGAGGAAGCACCCGAGATTAGTGAGGAAGACGTTAAGCTTGTTGCTGAGCAGGCAAACGTCTCGTTAGAAGAAGCCAGGAAAGCTCTCGAGGAAGTTGGCGGGGATATAGCGGCTGCTATCTTAAAACTTACCGAGGGATAAAGATTAGAGCCCTGGTAGTCCAGCGGCTGCTAGATCAATATTTCTTATACTTCTCGTCCTAAGCTTTGCTACTAGGTCTTGGACGCTTTTTGCAAGGCTCAGGATAAGTGGTACTCCGTCGAGCTCTGCTAGTTTAACTGCTAGTGGATCGACGTGTCGGCGAGGACCATGTATTATTACTAGGGATGGTTTTACTGGCGAGACTCTCACTGCGACCATGGGGCTTCTACCTGCTTGTACCCCTGTGAATATGACGGCTCGTTCCGGGGTTCCTCCAAGGAGTGTATAGAACTGTGTTCCGCTTAGAGATGCTATTGCACGTATACTGTCTATGATAGTGTATCCATAGATCTTTTTTTCTGACGGATAGGTGGGTGCTAGGAGGATTCCTTCGACTATCTCGGAGATCTCGGCTATGCTGAGTGGCTCATCGAAGTCCCTCATGTCAATTATTACTCCCGGCGGCACACCCAGGGTTCTCGTTAGCTGGGTAAGCTTTGGCCATCCCCGAGCCCTATCAATTGATAATAATGCTGTGACGAATCTCTGGATGAATTTAGAACCGGGTTGGCGCCGGCCCTTTTCATAATCGCTTACGACGCTGGGGCTGACTCCCATTACTCTTGCTACTGCTTGCTGGCTTGCCTCGAAATAGTCTCTCCATTTCTTAAGGCTTTGGCCTGGATCATCGCTTAATACTATGTCTCCTGCTATTCTCCGTGCTATTATTGACACTGCATAGTCTTCGATCGAACCATTGTTCGACAAGGGTCGAACACCCATATCTCTCTAGAACCAGCAGAGCTTTAAATATCAACACCATAACATTACATCTCTGGAGCAACACATCCAGGAAAAGGGCCCGTCGTCTAGCCTGGCTAGGATGCGGGGTACGCCGAGCCCAGACAAGGGGCGGCGCCCGACTCGGGACCCCGTGGTCCGGGGTTCAAATCCCCGCGGGCCCACCATACTCATGGATACTTAAGAATTACTCCCAATAATAGAAAACCAGCATTTTCTCTAACAAGCCTCAATAGACTACAGGATGCATGGCTCAGACCTCACACGGTTCTTCATTTCAATAATGAAATCTGTTCCGAAGTCGGTCATCATCGCCATTATAAATAAGACTAGTGTAGAGGATAATGTAGTTGTCTCAGAAAATACGGTGCACAGGGAGGGTTTCAGCTAAAATGTGCAAGAAGACTGGACTGTCCTCCTAGGCTCTCCCAGTTGACTCCTAGCGCCTGGATCATTTGTTCGAAAACTGTGCGCACATACTCCTGGTACTTAGTTGTATCAACCTCTGATAATCGAGCCAGCTTTACGGGCCTAACACCTAGTTTGTCACGGGTCTTGACGAATGTGATTATTGTTCCCTTTGTTACTCGTATACCATATTTCCTGAGTAGGAGGGCGGCTTTCACGTGTTGAGGCGTGTTCTTCTTGTACTCTTTCGGGTCTTTGGATAACATGATTTTAATGGCTAGCTCGTCGAGCGTGTATTCTTTCTTCCTCAGTTTATAGTATATCTCGTGGATGTGGTCGCGTAGCTTTGTTATAGTATCGAATACGTCTTCTGGCTCGTTTATCCTGGCTAAGAGACTTGTTGCCTGCTGGAACTCTTTCTTCAAGAACTCTGGCGTGTTACTCTTTTTGCCGACCATCCCCTTGATAACAACGGAGCCGTCTTGGCCTACACCTATATAGTTCTTTTTGAGTCCGCTGAATAATCCTATTTTGAATTCTTTATCGATTTCCAGGTCGAGGCCATATTCCTTTTTTACATAGTTTATGATATCGTCGAGCTTCTCTCTTGGGGGATCCCACATGAATACGCTGTCCGTATCGCCGTAGATAATCATTAGGTCGAGCTCTTTAGCTTTTTTAAGTGTGTCCTTTAGAACGGTTCTACCGATCGCGGTGACGCTTTCAGCTACGGCTAGGCTATAATAGTTGAAGGTTTCGTTGCCGAAGACACCGTAGCTTGCATTGATATACACCTTCATTGCAGACTGTACGGTATTGTACCATAGTCTTAGGATCTTGTCTAGCTTTTTGTCCTTAGCTCGTTTCTTGTAGATCTTTACTCGGAAGTCTCTTAGAAGTCCTACGAGCTCGCTTGTGATTCCTTTTACGCTCATGCAAACTTCGTGGCCGACCTCTGGTACCTTTATTTTCTTGCCTTCACAATATGGGTTGTTTACTGTCTCATAGGAGAGGTTCCAGTTCTTTATTATGGTAGGATATAGGCTTGCGAAGTCGAGAACGAGAATGTTGAAGAACACGCCCTGTGGCGGTTTTAGGACTATTGCTCCCTTGTACTTTTTATCTTTGATTATAGCGGTGCTCTTAGCCTGGCCACTGTACCGGTTTATTTCTTCCTTTGAAGGGATTAGATAGTTTCTCTTTCTATGTTCCCAGTGCATTAGGCTTCTTATCCATCCGGAGACTTGGGTTCTTGTTACGTCTTCGAGTCCTAGCTTGCTTATTCGCATTAGGAGGATTATGAGGTTCCATACGAGGTTATCCGCAAACGTGGTTAGCTCCATTGTCAGCTCTGCGTCGGTCAGGTTATAGTTAATCAGTGTGTTTATATCGAGTTCTGGCACTGGCTTGTCTAGTGCTACTTTCTTTTTGCCCAGTAATGCTTCAGCGATGGCGTCAAGGTTTTTCTCCCTATAAGCGTTACCGAAGGCGTAGACTTGTAGTGCACGTATGTCAAAGAACTTGTATAGGTCTACATGTAGCATGTTTCTGAAGCTAGCGCTGTCCTGGTGGAACTCGAACGGTAGATAGCGGGGATTCACACCTAGGACGATTAGTCTGTTATATAAGTAAGGTATGTCGAAGTTGTCTCCATTAAATGTAATGATGACTGGGTATTCTGAGATTATACTTAGGGCGTCTAGAAGCATTTCGAGCTCGCTGTCGTAGACCTCCACGATAGTATTTTCAGGGATTTTCTCTGGATCTAGGGGCTCATCATAGTCTGCCCTGTCTAAGACTAGCACGCGTTTATTGCCGGAATCGTCTACGAGGGCTATGCTCACAATGGGGTATAGGGCTTTCTCTGGGTCCGGGAGCTCTGCTTCGTATGGAGTGTATACCTCTATGTCGATAGCTATTCTCTTCATTTCGGGTGGAGGCTGCTCGAATATAGGTATCCATTTTAGGGCTCGTTCCTGGATATCCTCTGGTTCGTCTTTGAAGACTCTCTTGACGTTCTCGATGGCTTCTTCTTCTACTCTATAATCTAATAGGGACACGTCTTTCCTAGCCTTATGCAATAGGCCGGGAATGATATGCTTATCATAGATATAGTTATGATGATACTTGATATCTGCTTCGTAATAAGGTATTCCCTTTCCCGAGAGCCTCTGTCTAAGATCCCTCACGGCTAAGGGATCCGTGACGTTTATCTTGGTAAGCTTAATCCTCTTTCTGGTTAGAGGATTGAATTTTTCGACCTTACTATATGACATGAAGGACTCGTGTCTATTAACACCGATCTCCCGGGAGGATAATTCTTCGGGTTCTGCAAGTGCTAGGAAGTAGGGCATATGCCCGCTTCTATCGAACCATCTATAGAGCTTGTTGTCTTTTGGGTCAAAGAAGTACACGACGGCTTTCTTTGCATCGCCGTCATATTTGACGTCTATGATATATCCTGTAACTGATTCTACGATATCGTCTATTTCGCCGAGATTCCAAACCACTTGTTTGATTTCTTGAGTGTCGCTTACAAGCTTTAGAGGGGTAATTGTTCTTTCTACTAGGTCCTGTTTGTGTCTTGCCTCCTCAGTGGGGGACTCTATATGTTGGACATGGGCGTTTATGGAAGGCTGTACCAGTGATTTAGGCGACGTAGATGTTTCTCTCGTCTTGTTCTCTTGTTTTGTTACTTTTCTCTTTTTCTTCTTCCTACTAGGTGTTGATCTTTGCCTATCATGTGATGAAGCGAATAGATAGTCGGTAATTGATCGGCTTATTTTTCTTCGTGTGATTCTAGTGGGCGAATTATGTGCTAGACTGGGGCTTGTTTTTACTTGCTTATTACTATAGTTAGGTTTTGTATTATTGTCTTTCGTAGCTCCGTTTATCTTGTTATTAATGCTCATTATGAACTCGTCTAGGCTCTTCTTCTTTTTCGGCATAGGTTGTTGCCCCGGGATCCAAGTATCTAAAGGGTTCTAGGGCGGATTTAAGGAGAAAACGGATCATGTCATGCACCCTATCTGATGTAGTATTGGTAATACTATGTCGTGTTAACGCTGTACTATTTAAATCGTAGAAGGGCGATGATATATCTAACAATTATATTTGAATAACATAATACGTTACTGGCCTAATTATTTGGCAGTGGAATAGTACCAGCCTTCATAGTCTAGTAGGTTTCGTGGAGGGATTACTGGTGGCGGAGCCTAGCGTGGTGCCTCATATTGACCACTTTATAATGGTAGAAGATCTAGAACCGATAGTATATATAATATCGACTATTACAGTAATCGTCCTGCTCTACAGCCTTTATGAAGCCTACAAGAGATGGACATATGGAGGCCAAAAAATACAGTACGGACCATTATCTCTCAGATTAAAGAACCTAGTTAAATACGCGCTCTTCCAATGGAAGGTAGTAAGAGACAGATTCCCAGGTCTAATGCACCTACTTATATTTGGGGGAATGCTATGGCTGTTAATTGCTACAACGCTTAGAGCAATAGACGATCACTTCATAACAATATTAACAGGTAACGTCTGGATAGTCTATAAGTTATTGAGCAATATTGCTGGTATAATGGTAATAGTTGGCAGCATAATAGCAGTTATACGAAGAGCACTCAAGCTAACACCAAACTTACCACAGGACCCGGTATACTACGTTGTACACATACTATTCATAACCATAGTAGTGACAGGATTCTTCCTTGACGGACTAGTTGCTGCGTATCCAGAGAGCACACGCCACACAATTGAGTCAGCGAGCTTCGATCCAATAGGATACCTCATATATAGCTGGGCACAAGGCCTCAGCCCGGACCAGATAGAGTCATATTATAGAGTCCTATGGCTCTTCCACCTAATAATAGCACAACTAACACTAGCACTAATACCATTCACAAACCTATGGCATATAGCCGCCTCAACACTAAACGTCACACTCGCCAGGCCAGAGCCTCCTGCAGAGGCAATCAAACCAGTACTAGACATAGATGAACGAATAGAAAAAGAGGAACCAATTGGAATCGTACGCCTCAAAGACACTACCTGGAAACAGAGAATGGACTATGACGCATGTACAAGCTGTATGAGATGTGTAAACGCTTGTCCAGCTGCTAACTCCGGCAAGATTCTAAGACCTCGAGATGTAATCGTTGGAATGAGAGATCTCATGTATAGCGGTGCCTGGGACAGCAGGGTATGGAGAGAAGAAGGAGACGAAGAGACGCCGGAAGAGGTTAAGCGTCTTCAGCTCGACCCCGAAGCTATATGGAGCTGTGTAACATGTGGTGCATGTGTGACTGAGTGCCCGGTACTAATACACCATGTAGATACGATTCTCGATATCAGACGTGGAATGATGAGTTCGGCCAGCGAAAGCGTACCGGAGGACGCGCTAAACGTACTATACAGTATGCAACAGACAGGCAACCCGTTCGGATACAACCCGGCAGAAAGAGAAGAATGGGTACAGAGCCTCGCAGAGAAGTATGGCGATGACGTAGTAGCGGACCCAGAGATAGAATACGACTACATCTACTGGATAGGATGTGTGGCCAGCTACGACCAACGGCTACGGCCAATAGCAGAGAACGTAATAAAGTTACTGAAACAAGCAGGATACAAGGTAGGCGTCCTCCTCGAAGAAGGATGCTGTGGAGAGCCAGCAAGGAGAATGGGAGAAGAAACCCTATTCGTCGAAATGATAAAGATGAACCTAGAAATCCTGAGCCAATACAGGTTCAAGAAACTTCTAGTACACTGTCCACACGGCTACCATGTATTCAAGAACGAATACAAGAAGTACCTAGACTATATCAGAAACGATGAAGAAGCAAAACAATACGCGGAGCTCCTCGAGAACCTCGAAGTAGAACATCACTCGATCGTACTGGCAAGACTAGTAAAAGAAGGAAAGATCAAGCCATCAAAACAGTTATCCTACGCTGTGACATTCCACGACCCCTGCTATCTTGGAAGATGGAACAATCACTACGAGGAGCCCAGACTCGTGCTAAGATCCATACCAGGACTAAGAATCCGCGAGATGCCGAGAAACCGTGACAGAAGCTTCTGCTGTGGCGGCGGAGGTGGACAAATGTTCTACGAGATAAAGAGAGGAGAAAGAATCTCCCGTATAAGAGCAGCTGAAGCAGCGGATACGCTGAAGCAGGAAGGAAACGGTAAGCCAAGAATAGTAGCTGTTGCATGTCCATACTGTAACACGATGTTCAGGGGCGAAGCAGAGGACTTCGGCTTCGAAGTTAAAGACATAGCAGAGTTACTGGCAGAATCTGTCGGATCCGAGGATAAACAAGAAGAATAGCATTAGATCTTCGGAGCAGTCAGTATTATACGTGATCCTTTTTTCTCCATCGTTATCCTTCTAACATCTATCCTAGCCGGTAACCTGTATCTACCCTCGAACCTGCGTATTCTATGGGCCCAGCTAAGCTCTGGAAACGCGTCCTTAACCATTCTCTCATCGAGACTTGCTGTTACATGTATATAGTCCTCATAGACTCGGACATCAATAGTCGATTCTTTAGCTCCTGGAAGATCAATTATGATTCTTATGGAATCACCCATATCAAATATACTAATGAGGGGCTCTATAGATCCCCTACTATATTGTCTTGTTCTTTCATAGAACACATCCTCTAGAGCTTCCTCGTCATAGACTCGCTCTATTTGATCTATTATGTTCCGAAACTCTCTGTATATCCTGCGTAGCATTTCTTCGAAGGGATCTCCCCGCGCAGACATCGTCTCACCGTCCTGGCCACTAATCAAGCTAGGTATAGATCAGCGTAGGCCGATACTCGTATGTTTTACCCATTCTTGCCATCACATTCTTTGTTTCCTTCATTAGCTCCTTTAGCCTTAGCTTTATCTTGTCTTCTTCTTCTAATAGTTTAGTGACATCTATGTCCAGATCTAGTATCTTGTTCAGGGATTCTATTGCGACGGCTGCTGCCCCCGGATCGGGTATATCGATGAAGGAGTCCACCATTAGCACAATATTATTCAGATTTAAGCGGATACTTTCCTTAAGTATTATCGCGTAGGGGCCTACTAGGATCCCCTGGTTTATATCTTTAGGATTGAGCTTTTCTGAAAATTGCTTAACGTTATCTTGATTGGAGCCGATTAAATAAAGGTTTGGTTTCTCTATCTCTATTCTTCCCGGGTTACCTAGACCGGTAACGCTTATGAGAGTCTTTACACCTCTACTCTTGGCATATCTAACGAGTGCCTCGGAGAATAGTGGTATGCTTGAGGGTGCTAATGGTACGTCTGTTACTAGGACGCCCAGGTTATCTTTAGCATATATTCTGATGGGAAGCTTTGGTTTGCCCTCCATGATAACTGCTACTGGAGGAAGGGCTGTATAGTTATCTATTCCTACTATATCCTTCATGTTTAGTTCCTTGATTAGATGTATAGCGGTAATAGCGCCGACGAGGCCGACATCTGGAAGACCAAGGATCAATGTATCTATTTCGGGAGCATCGTACTCTTGGAAGAGGAAGCCATTGACTATTTCTTCATAGAATCTGGGCAAGTTCATCCCCTTGTTTTACAATGTATGTTCGAGGAATAATATTTAGCCTATTGAATGCTATTTGGTGTCATAGTATCTGGTCCCATAGAATCTTCCTATAAGGGTTTAAAATCATCACTGCCTATACCAATATTCTATCAATATCTAAACATTAAATACCGGATTCACGTAGTCATATCATGAATTAACTAGAGAGGCGAGGAACCATGCCGGTAAAAGTAAAGATAGAGCCAAGAGACTCCTGTATCTCAGACATGGTATGTGTATCGATCTGTGGAGAAGTCTTCCAGATAAACGACGACGACGGAAAGAGCGAAATAGTTCCACAGTTCAGAGTAAGCCCAGACAACAATGCTGAGGGAGAAGTACCAGACGACCTAAAGGACTGTGTCCAGGAAGCAGCAGACAGCTGTCCTGTCAACATAATTATCGTCGAAGAAGCATAATCCACACAATACATTGTTTGGAGTTTACAATTCAAAACAGTTGTTTTTCCCCGGGCGCACGATTTCCTTCACATAGTCAAGACAGAATTAGATATAACTTCCACAATATAGCAGTTCTTGAGGGAGACGAAGTAAGAGACCCTAGATATGAAAGGTGTAATGGCAATGGAGCTTGCAAGCTGGAGACTGCTGGCACGGACTATTAAGAACGCGGATGTCGTAGTAGAAGTAGTTGATATAAGGGATCCAATACATACGCGGAGTCGAAGAGTCGAGAGCATGGTAAATGCATTGGATAAAGAGTTGATCATAGTATTAAACAAGTCAGACCTAGTTCCAAGGATGGTCGCAGAGAAATGGAAGCGTATAATTGAAGGGCAAGGATTCGAGGTTATGTATGTTAGTGCAACTAAAAGGCTTGGAACAAGGGTTCTTAGAGGATTCATTAAGTCTGTGGCTCCAATAAAACCGTTCTCAGTAGCAGTTGTCGGCTATCCGAAGACAGGTAAATCAAGCATAATCAACGCACTTCGAGGGAGAAAAGGAGCCTCCACTAGCCCAATACCTGGCAGTCCTGGCTATACGAAAAGCATACAGTTATTGAAGATAGAACCCGGCTTCTATATGATTGATACTCCCGGCGTTATACCTATAGAGGGTGGATGGCCCGAGTCAATTATAAGAGGAAGGAGCCCGGACGAGCTAGTAGATCCTGTTAGACCTGCAATGGCCCTAATAGAAAGGATCCTAAAGTATAATCCTAGAGCTATACATGATGCTTATGGAATAGAGACGAGAGACCCGCTTATGATTCTTGAAGAACTAGCTAGGAAAAGGGGATGGTTCTATAAGCTCGATAAGGAACCGTTGATTGAGCAGGCTGCACGTACTATTATAAGGGACTATCATAAGAATAAGATAAGATTCTATGTTCCGCCAGAAGAATATCTGCTTTCCTAGGTTCAATCGCCTAGGTACATAATTAAGAATATTATAGATGATTGATAGAATAGGGTTCTATTTAACATCCGAGTCCAGTTATCTCTGCTATGTGCCAGTCAAGGAGCTCTTTGTCTTCTTTAGTGACTATTATTGTCAGTGTCTTTTCTTTTCTTAATTCTCTCTTGGTGGTTTTCCCGCGTAGAGTGTTTGTTATCATATTTCTCACCTCGTCATTTATTACTATGGTTGTCGAATAGTTATATAGTTATGCCGTGGATTGGATACGACTTCTGACGAAAAATTCAGATATATGAATAAGTACAATTCAACGACATAATTTTTATTATATTGTAATATTCATAATCAACCTTATCTGGATACACCAGGTCGGTAAGCCGGATGGTGCCATTGCCTATGCAAAGATTCTCTCGAGGACGGGGAATTTACCGGCACTCGTGCCCTAATTGTGGCGGGTCTAATACAGAGGCTAGACTAATACGTGGTCTCCCATGTCCTCAATGTATTAGTGACGAGCTATTATCGAGGAATTCTCGTGAAGAATATGATATCCTCTCCATAAACGAGTTATTGAAGGATGCTGGATCTATAAACAACTATAAAGAATTAGCCTCGCTAGAAGAGGAGAGTTTAAGACTCATAAGGTTTTTCGAGAAAGCTATTGAGAGTCCTCCCTGGGGAGCACAACGGACGTGGGCGAGGAGATTAGCGAGGAGGGATAGTTTTTCTATAGTGGCACCTACAGGAGTCGGAAAGACGACTTTTGGAGTAGTAGCAAGTATATACTACGCGTGCAGCGGCGAAAAAGCCTATATTATTCTCCCCACGACTCCCCTCGTACAACAAGTTGAAAGAAAGGCTCTCTCGGTCATTGAGAAGGTAGGATGCGATCCAGGGATACTTATCATACATAGCAAAATGGGCAGGAAAAAACGTCAAGAAGCCATGGAGAAACTGGAAAAAGGCGAGTTCGGAGTTCTAGTCACTACAGCCGCTTTTGCAAGGAAGAACGTTGATCTCGTCTCTAAGACAAGATATAGACTCGTATTCGTAGACGACGTTGACGCCGTGCTGAAGAGTGCTAAAAGCGTAGATACAGTCCTAAAAATCGTGGGCTTCACCGAGGAGGATCTGGAGAAGGGAGCAGAACTTCTCAGGCTCCAGGTGCGAAGAGCCACGCTCTATAATAGACTTGTTAGGCTTCAGGAGCGCCGTAGAGACCAAGCAGAGAACGTGAGAAAGGAGCTTGCACGTATCGAGGCGAGAATATCGAAGTTACAGGAGTACATAAATAATGTCAAAAAGAATGTTGCAAGCCTAATAGTTAGTACCGCGACGGGAAGGCCTAGAGGGGCACGAGTAAAGTTATTCAGGAGCCTCCTAGGCTTCGAGGCCGGGGGAAGAAGCGATCTAGGACTAAGAAGAGTATATGATACCTATACTTATCCAGAAAATGGTATCATAGATCGCGTAGTTGAACTCGTAAAAAGACTAGGGAAAGGAGGCCTCGTATATGTACCCATAGATCAGGGTATCGAGGGAGCGGAGACAATCGCGGAGAGACTCCGTAACGAAGGCATTAAGGCAGAGGCATTCCATAGTAAGAAGCCTACGAAGATAATAGACGGGTACGCCAGCGGAGAACTAGACGTATTAGTTGGCGTCGCTAACTACTATGGGGTACTAGTAAGAGGACTCGATTTACCCGAGGTAGTAAGGTACGCTGTTTTCGCAGGTGTTCCAAGACATAAATTTTCTGCCGATATAGGAGACCCTCACCCAGCCAGGATGATAAGACTACTATCTCTTCTAGTAGAAGCCCCAATGGAGGATATAGCTAACACAGCAAGAGTATACATGGCAAGGCTAAGGGATCTCATGCGGAGACTTAGCCCTGCGGCTCTCCACATGATCGCAGAACGTGTAATGAGTGGAGATGTCGACGAATCAGGAAGTCCTACACGCCTCGTGGCAGAGGCATATAATTTCCTAAGACAAGCGATGGAGGAAGACGATGTATGGGAATTCCTAGAGAGTAGAACAGACGTAGCTGTAATCAAAGAAGACGGCAAAAGATATGTCCTCATAGCTGATGCACCAACTTACATACAAGCAAGTGGCAGAACAAGCAGGCTCTACGCGGGAGGAATAACAAGAGGACTTAGCATAGTAGTCGTCGACTATGAACAAGTGCTAAATGGACTCATAAGGCGTACACAATGGTTCGTCGAAGCAAAATGGCAACGCCTCGAGGAGCTCGACCTCGACCAAGTACTGAGAGAGATAGATGAGGACAGGAGAAAAGTAAAGGAGCTAAAGAGGGGAGCAATAAAACTAAAGGATCTCGTCAAGACCGCCCTACTCGTAGTAGAATCACCGAACAAGGCTAGAACCATAGCCGGTTTCTTTGGACAACCAAGCATACGACTCCTACCAGGAGGTTTAAGGGTATACGAGGTAGCAGTCGGAGACTACATTCTAAGCATAGCTGCCAGCGGCGGCCACGTATACGATCTTTCCCCATACGCGGACAAAGGCGACTACAGAGTACTAGGTAAACCCATGGAGGAGGATATATTCGGTGTCATCATCGAGGAAAATAGGAATGATAAAGAATTCATTCCCGTCTACACGAGTATTAAGAGATGCCTAAACTGCGGACACCAATTCACCGCGGACGTAGACAAATGCCCTGTATGTGGCAGTACAAGGATAAGAGATTCTAGACAAATAGTGAGTGATCTCCGCAGAATAGCATGGGAAGTAGATACAGTATTGATCGGGACTGATCCCGATGTTGAGGGAGAGAAGATAGGATGGGACGTATCGGTTCTCTTGAGACCATATAGTAGAAGGATAGAAAGACTCGAGTTCCACGAGGTTACTAAAAGAGCTATACTAGAGGCATTAAAGAACACTAGAGAATTCGACCAGAATCTAATAGATGCACAGATAGTGCGAAGAGTTGAAGATAGATGGATAGGCTTCTCGCTCTCGCCTCTACTCTGGTGCCACTTCTGGCCCAGACACTATTGTCAGATGCTGAAAGACTTCTATGCTGTTCCAGGAAAGAAACAAATGTTCATATCCCATGAGCTAGAGAGATGCTCATCAATGAGATTCTACTATAACCTAAGCGCGGGAAGAGTACAGACCCCTGTTCTGGGATGGATAGTACAGAGAACACACGAATCAAAGAAAAAGGTTCTAGCCATTAGGATCCACATAGACGGAGCGTATCTCAGCACAAGAATAGACGAGTTAAAGGGAGAGGTAATAGAACTACAGAGAGCCCTCAAAGGAAAGAAACTCGTCGAGCATGAAGTCTCTATAGAGCTACTAGAGGAGAGAGAGGATAACCTCTATCCGCCTCCACCGTACACTACAGATGCTCTTCTATTCGATGCAAGCAGGATACTAAGAATGAGCGCACCGGAAACAATGAGACTAGCTCAAAACCTCTTCGAATGGGGTCTCATAACATACCATAGGACCGATAGCACACGGGTAAGTGACAAAGGAATACAGGTTGCAAGGGAATGGCTAAGCGAGCGCTTCGGAGAATCATATAGAGAACTATTCAAGCCTAGGCAGTGGGGTGAGGGAGGAGCCCACGAAGCAATCAGGCCTACACGGCCGATCGACGCGGATAGACTAAGAAACCTTGTAGACGAAGGAGTACTTGAGTTCCCCGGCCAGATCACACAGAGACATCTAAGACTTTACGATCTAATATTCAGGAGATTCATAGCGAGTCAGATGAGGGAAGCTAAGGTTAGACGAGTAAAGTACAAAGTAAGCTTCCCACCATATGATGCGTGGTTTGAAGCCGAGAGAGTTATCCTAGCCGCTAGATCTGAGTACGAAATGGGCTTCCTACTCATATGGCCCTACACTAGGCTCTCCGAAGAACTACCAGTGGGATCGTTCTGGTCTAAGATAGAGGTATACAAGGTACCCCTTGTACCACTATATACCCAAGGAGACGTAATAGAGGAAATGAAGAAGCGAGGCATCGGTAGGCCAAGCACGTATGCTAAGATAATAGAGACACTGCTTAGAAGACGTTATATTACTAGGCCACCTGGTGCGAAAGGAGACTATCTCATATCTACGATCAGAGGTGAACACGTGTATAACTATCTTACAAAGAGCATAGTAGAGTATAAAGACGACTTTAAACCACTAGGTGATAAAGCGGTCGAAGTAATAAGAAACATACCGCATCTGGTTTCAGAGGAGAGGACTCGCCAGCTAGAACAGAGAATGAATGAGATCGAGACTGGGAAAACAACTAGAGTTAAAGTACTCGAAGAAGTATACAATGAAATAGGGCCATTGGCTTCAGCAATTAGCAAAATCCCAGACGAGCTAAGACAGTCTAAACCACCTAGTGGCTCGTTCCACGAATGCATCTCTATGGCGACCATAGTCGTGACGAGTAGGGAGGGTCGAAGAATATGAGCAGAACATCCTCTTTGAGAATCGGGGTTATACATGCGAGGATCAAGTTAGGCTCGAAAAGGGCGAATACCAGGAAGCTTAAGAGCCTCGTGGCGTCTCTCGTCGACGACTACAAGGTAGACCTTGTTGTTCTCCCTCCCTATCCTTTTACAGGACCAGTAATCAACTACTATACTCCTAACCGTCTTAAACATGCCATGTCGAATTATGCAGAGAGAATAGGGCGTAGGCTTCCAGGAAATAGTATACTAGTGAATCCTATCGAGTGGGCCGTAAAATTAAATGTTAGCATACTAGTAGGACCTATGATTGAAAGGGCAGGGCCTAGGCTCTACATTACGAGTGTTTTAATAGACGAATATGGCAGTATAGTTTCAAAGTATAGGAAGATGAGTCTGACGCCGGAAGAGATAAAATACGGTATAAACAGGGGCAAGGATCCGGGAATATTCTATGTGTCAAGTAAAGATGCTAAAATAGGGGTATTCATAGACGAAGACCTTGCCTACCCAGAAGTGTTCAGATTCATGCAGAAAGAGGAGGTCAACATAGTGATCGGCTTCATGCTACCGTATCCGTCTGCATACTTCAAGATGACCCGTGACCTAGGACATATAATGACTATGGATAAATCAATGGTCGAGACATTCCTAGCAGTTAGAAGCAAGGAAATAGGAATACCAATACTACTAGTTGGAGGCATAGTTGAAGACGTGGGAAACCACGGTAAACTAGCCTACATGAACACTATTCCTGTCGAGCCAGACGTAGGAGTAATACAAGAAAAAGAAAAGGGCCTAGAGGAAATAGACACTGTATTTATCGTCGATGTAGATGTAAGGCACAGTAGGGCCCTACCACTAAATCCGAATATAACGGAAACCGTCAAGAGACTCTGCAAATCCCTGAAATAATCCTCTCTATTCTTTTCTCGTCTACAGAGCTGAAGATCCTGGAAAAGAAATATCCTCATAAATAAGCATAAGGAAACCACGTATGAGAGAAGTATAACGTATCATTTTATTATCATGTGGGTTTCATTAGTTTAAATGAAAAGACTGAGTTATAGAGAATGGTTTAGAGGTGGTCATCATGGCAAGGGAAGATATGGGTCCTCCAGTAATTACAGTCGCCTCTCACTCGCCTATAGTCTTGAAAGAAGAAGATACAGTTGCTAAAGCCGTACAATTAATGGCGGAGCATAATATAGGTGCCGTAGTTATTGTAGATGATTCAATGAAGCCTATTGGTATCTTTACGGAGAGGGATCTATTGATAAAGGTATGTGCTAAAGGACTTGATATGAATTCTGTGACACTGAAAGAGGTAATGACGAAGAATCCGTTCACTATCAAAGAGGAGACACCGGTTAAGCAGGCGCTGGAGATAATGTTGAATTTCGGGTTTAGACACCTACCGATCGTGGATGAGTCTGGTACTCTCATAGGTATTGTCAGTATAAGGGATCTCTCGAAGCCTCTTGCACTTGATGTTGATGTAAGTGAATTGCATTCTGCGGGTTGATTAGCTGGGATTAGATCTGATTCTCTTTTATTTTTAAAAATTGGTTTCATGTAAAAACTAATTTCTTAATGTTTGCATTGTTTTGTTGTTATTTCGAAGACAGATATTTAACGCCGTTAACTATTTATATGGACTCAAGCTTAAATAGAACAGTGGTGTAGGACTTGAGCGTCCAAGTAACTAAACGCCGCGTTCAGCGGCTAGGAGGTTCTAGCCTTATAATTACGCTTCCCAAAAACTGGGTAAAGAAACTCGGCCTCATAGCAGGAGATGAGGTCATAGTAGTAGATGAGGGAGCACATCTCAAAATACTCCCTAGCACGGAAGATACCGAGAGAAGACTCAAATCGATAATTGTGAAATATGGTTCGAATATGAAAAATATGAGATTATCCGAGATTGTTGAATGCGCATTCTCTAAAGGCATAGACTGGGTCTATCTATACCCATCTCGTTCAACTATGAGCTTAGTAGAAGAAAGTCTAGGAGAACTAGACGAGTCAGACTACGTAGCAAACTACACAGTATATCCCGATCACATAGAGATAATGATCAACAGAAGCAATTCCGACTCCGCCACCATAATTAAAGACATAAGAAGATTCATGCTGGAAGCAATAGATGCAGTGGAGAACGAAGAAGAACTAGAAAACATATTCAAAACAATACACGAGCGAATAAATGAGATAACCCATGTAATGTCAAAAAGAGGAATAATAGCATGCCAAGAAACACCAATGGATCCATCAGCAGTAGGAATACTTAAAACAATAGCGATTCAATTCAGACATCTACTCTCGTTCATCAACACAATAGAAGACGAAGAAGAGAAAACACACCTGAGAGAAGCCCTCCGAGCAATAATATTATCTGTCATGGGAGGACTATCCAATAACAGTATAAAGAGACTAGGCTTAGCAAAAGAAGAGATTGAAAACGTTAAAGAGAAAATAAGTTTAATTAAGAATCCAGCTATGAGAGGTTTTATACTAAGCTTCATGGACTCATTAAAGCTCCTAATCAACACAGCTTCATGTGCAATTGTTAGAGGGCAAACTCAGCCTTCTCCCGGTTATCAGTAATCGCAAATCTATTGTTTCTTAAAGAAAAAATTAGTTTAATCGATCTAAATTTTTCAATTCTTTATAATAACACTAATATTGGGATATCCAGTTGTGCGAAGAAAAAATTGCAGGGTGCGTTTACACGCGTCTAAGTAGAGAATTGCCGAAACTTGTTCAGCGCTATCCGGGAGGGATCGAAAGGATCCTGAAGACCCTAAGACAGGAAAAATATACGAGTCATACGTGGCAATATCTTAAACGCTACATTGCTGATCAAATAGTGTCATGTCTGATCGATCCAGAAGCATCCTGCTACAGGGACTGTATAAAGGAGATATATCTAGCCGACTTGACAGGCGGACAACACAGCTATTATAGTGGGCACGGAGGAAAAGACCTCGACATTATAATCGTATTGGATGAAAACTGTAAAGACATAATCAACGAGAGATCAATAGAAAAACGCATTGAAGAGAATGTCTACTTTATACTTCAGGAGATATTTGACGAAGACTTCTATAAACTTCTAGGAATCCCTAATATAATAGAAATACATCTTGTCACAGGACCAGACTGCTATCCATATTATCAAATGGTTGCAAATCGAAGCAGGTCGCTCATAAAAGTGTGGGAGATTAGCTCTAATCAGGAGGCCAGACGCGGATAGCGTATGAGAACGGGCTCTTTACAAGGCGTCCATAGTATGAGTCATAGGAAGTTATGATGTGTATTTCGATGAGATCAGGCTTCAGAATAGTTAGTGCAACCTCTCCGATGATATAGTATAGTTGAGTGTTAAAGTAACTCTCAAGGATTTTCTTTAGATCCTTTTCGACAGGCTTGAGATCGGGTTTCACCTTTACTATAAGGTCAATGTCTCTTCCAAGAAAATCGGATCTTGGCTCTCCACCGCTTAGATCAACGTAATAGATCTCCTCTACATATTCTCGTCCGATTAAATTCACGATACATTTGGATACAGCCTCAGCGATGGTCATCTTTAGCTTAGGTGGCCATGTCGGTAGCTTTCTTAGATCTCTTTCTAAGTTGTCGCATTTCCTTATTCCAGATGCGATCTCTACTATTATCCAGGACATATCTATTACACCTGTGGATCCTGCTGGCTCTAAGCAATGTTCGGGCCATACTGGTGGTATTGGTAAACAATGATTGTATCTGGCCGTATCCTATACCGTGTAAGGAACGGCAGACCTTAAATCTATGGATGTGAATTGAAATATAATAAAATATAATAATACAGAGAAAACAGTGAAGGTGGCAAAACACTTGTTGTTACCGGTAAATAATATGATGTTTATCTAAATGCTCTAAATAGCAGTTCTATCACTGCAAGTATGTCCCTGACCGAGATCACCCCTACCGGCTTATTATCTTTATCAACAACCGGCAGATGCCTTACACCTAGCTCACTCATCTTTTCAATCACTTCTGATAGAGGCGTAGTTGGATATACCACGGCTGGATCCGGAGTCATGAATTCCCATACAGGCATCTCGCACACATCGCTGGTTCTACTGGCCGCACATGTGATGTCTCGTTCGGTTAGGATACCGCGGATTTTACCGTCCTCTCCTATTATAAGGACGCTTCCTACCTTGTTCTCGCACATGAGTTTTGCTGCTTCTCTGAGGGGTGTTTTCTCATGGATTACTAGAGGAGGCGTGGACATTATGTCTCGAGCGAATAGTGGAATAGCTCTTTTAGGAAGACGAACCATTCTTTATCACCATTATTATTTTATAGTTATCAAAGCTATTATCGAGCAAGTACAATATATATAAGTTTAAGTTAAAGAATGATAAAAATATACCTATTTTATGTTCGAATCGTATTACGGAATTAACAACTCAGCATAGGCATCCATATGCCCTTCTCACACGCGGTCTTTCTAGCATGCTTATATCCTGCGTCTGCGTGCCTAACTACACCCATACCAGGATCCGCTGTAAGAACTAGTTCTGCTCTTTTCTCGCTCTCTTCACTGCCGTCTAGTACAAGTCCTAGCCCTGCGTGGAGACTGTATCCTATTCCTGTTCCACCACCGTGATGGAAGCATACCCATGTGGCTCCAGCCGCGGCGTTTAATAGAGCGTTTAGAACGGGCCAGTCTCCGACCGCGTCGCTACCGTCTATCATGCCTTCTGTTTCTCTATAGGGGCTTGCGACTGATCCGGCATCTAAGTGGTCTCTTCCTATCCACATGGGGCCGATTTCGCCTAGTCTTACTAGGCTGTTCATTAGTTTCCCGAACCTTGCTCTCTCACCGTATCCGAGCCAGACGACTCTTGCTGGTAGTCCTTGGAACTTTACGTGCTTCCTAGCTTTTTCGACCCATCTTACAAGCCTCTTATTGTCCTTGAATGTGGCTATCAGCTCGTCGTCGAGCCTGTATATGTCTTTCTCGTTACCGGTTAGGCTAGTGTATCTGAATGGGCCTCGTCCTTCCTCGAACATCGGCCTGATATATGCCTGTACGAATCCCGGGAAGAGGAACGCATCAGTGAATCCTGCCTCATATGCCATTTTTCTTATGTTGTTTCCATATTCGAATACGACGCTTCCCTTCTTTAGGAATCCGACCATAGCCTCTACTTGTCTCCTCATGCTCTTCATTGAAAGTTCAGTATATTTCTCGGGGTTCTCTTGGCGAAGCTTCTCTGCCTCCTCCAGACTCATACCTGCTGGCACATAGCTTAGAGGGTCATGTGCTGGGGTCTGATCTGTGACTATGTCGGGGACTATACCTTGTTTTAGGATTTCCTCATATATTTCCGCAGCATTGCCTAGGAGTCCTATGCTTATGGGTTCTCTCCTTTCCTTGTACTTGAGTGCGAGATCAAGTGCTTTGTCAAGGCTATCCGTCCATGTATCTAGATAGCCGTGCCGTATTCTTCTCTCTATCATTCTCTTGTCTATTTCAACTACGATAGCTACTCCACCATTCATGGTCACTGCTAAGGGCTGGGCTCCTCCCATCTCTCCGAGTCCTGCGGTTAGGACTAGTCTACCCTCAAGGCTTCCTTCAGGGAAGTGTTTTTCGGCGGCAAACGCTAACGTCTCATATGTTCCCTGAAGTATTCCCTGTGTACCGATATAGGCCCAGCATCCAGCAGTCATCTGACCATACATTATTAGTCCTTTCTTCTCGAGTTCTCTGAAGTACTCCCAGTCTGCCCATTTAGGAACCAATACCGCGTTTGATATAACGACCCTTGGTGCCATCTTGTGCGTCTTGAATACAGCAACTGGTTTACCTGACTGTACCACTAGTGTCTCGTCTTCTTTCATCTCCATAAGTGTATTTACTATTGCCTCGAAAGCCTCCCAGCTACGAGCAGCTCTTCCTGTTCCACCGTATACTATTAGGTTTTCAGGATCCTTTGCAACTTCTGGGTCTAGAACATGGAATAGCATTCTGAGAGGACCTTCTAGTTGCCAGCTACCGCTCTTAACGTGGAGTTCTTCTCCGCGTATGTGTCGTACTCTTAGTTTTCTTGTAGGATCATAATATCCTTTTTCGATGAGTTTCCATATGGGCTTCGACTTATAGGAGTCAAGGGAAGACACATGGATTCACCGCTAGTATATAGTGGCTCTAGATATATTATTAGTCTTAATAGCTACTGCGACAATAATGCTATCCTGGTGTAATCGTTTGGAGGAGCAAGATCTATTTGTCAAACCCTACTATAAGGTGCTCCAGGATCTTCAAGATAAGAGGATCCGCGAGAAAGAGACGTGTAGCAGGATAGGACTAACAGGGGTTCCATGGGATTGGAGTACAGGCGGGGATCCAGGTGCAAGACACGCTCCTAGACTCCTCCGCGACAACATATATGCTAGCCCCGACTATAGCCCTTCAAAGGGACAGCTCCCATGTAAGCCCAAAGACTACGGGGACATAGTTGTATATCCAAGAGACTGGGAGAAAACTAAGAGAACAATAAGAGAAGCATCAAGAAAACTATTCGAAGAAAACAAGTTTACACTCTTCCTAGGAGGAGACCATAGTATAACGGGCCCCATACTAGAAGGTCTCATCGATGTATACGACTGTGTAGGACTAGTAATGCTAGACGCACACTTCGATCTAAGATCAATATCGAGCGGAGTAACAAGCGGAAGCTGGCTATACGAATTATACCAGACTCATAGGGACCGTATCAAGACTGTAATTATAGGTATAGGAGAATACTCTAACCCATCCTATTTAGCAAATAGAGCAAAGGAACTAGGAATAAGATTCCACGGAGTAAGAGACGTGTGGACTAGAATAGAAGAAATCTACGGGGATCTAGAGGACCTGAAAGAAACGTGTCGAGTCCACTATGTAACACTCGACATTGACCATTTAGACTCAGCATACGCTCCTGGTGTTAACAGTCCCTCGAGTCCAGGGCTTCATCCAAAGGAGACAATACAGATCCTAGACTACGTCCTTGACAAAATGAACGTCAAGGGAGCAGACATCGTAGAAATCGTGCCAATAAAAGATAATGCTAACAAGACGATAAGACTAGCATCTAGACTAGCCCTATACATGTTACACGGGGTGATAACATGAAGGTAGATATCGTGATAAGAAATATTGGAGAACTAGTAACCTTCAAGAAGGGACCTCTTCGAAGAGTTGACAAGGATTCAGCAGGTATAATACATAATGCGGCAGTGGCAGTAAAAAATGGCAGAGTTGTATGGGTCGGATCAGACAGTGATGCGGATAAATACGAAGCATCTCTCATAATAAATGCAGAGGGCAGGATCGCGACGCCAGGCCTGATTGACACGCATACACATCTTATTTTTGCAGGGGATAGGAGCCATGAGCTATGGATGAAGCTAGAAGGGAAAACATACTCTGAAATATTAGAAGCAGGTGGTGGAATATATTATACAGTAGAAGAGACGAGGAGAGCACCTCTAGAAAACCTTGTAAGCAATGCTCTGAGAGTTCTCGATAAAATGCTGTATTATGGAACAACAGTAGTAGAAGTAAAAACAGGCTATGGACTCCTCTACGAGCATGAGGCAAAACTCATTGACGCAATATTGGAGTTAAAGAAACGTGCCAAGCAGACAATTATAGGCACCCTCCTAGCACACGTTATACCAAGAGAGTACACGGAGAAGCGTAATGAATACGTAGACTGTTTCACCAGGAGACTAGTGCCTCTAGCCGCGGAAAAAAAGCTAGAATTCGTGGACGTATTCTGTGATAAAGGGGCGTTTACGGTAGAAGAAACTAGAAAGATAATATCCGAGGGGAAGAGAAACCGTTTAAAGATAAGATTACACTCAGACGAGCTAGCCAATATAGGGTGCTCCAAGCTAGCCCTAGAGTACGAGATTCACAGTATCGATCACTTAGAGTATCTCCCCAAGCCTATAATACCAGGCCTAGCCACGACAAGAACCGTAGCTACTCTCCTGCCGACATCAATGCTATCAGTATTTGCAGACAAGAAACCACCAGTAAAACAACTTAGAAGATACGGTGTATACCTAGGAGTAGCGACAGACTACAACCCGAACAACATGAATCCAATACTCCAGACCACAATGGATCTCGCAGTATATCTTCTAGGCCTAACACCTCTAGAAGCACTAGCCGCTACAACAGTCAACGCGGCGTGGAGCCTCGATATATATCCAAGACATGGAACAATCAGTGAGGGAGCCTACGCCGACATATTAATCTGGGACTACGAGAGACTAAGCCAGCTATCATATATTTGGGGTTATGATAGGCTTCTAACCGTAATCGCTAAAGGAAATATAATTAGAAACAAGCTTTGATCCCCTACTAAATACGACTGTAGGTATCGAGGGGAGGTCTTCCAGCTCCATATGTTAATCTATATTTGGAAATGGAGGAAGAAAAATGATAACAGTAATCGGAGAAGGCGAGCGTCACCTAGAGCGAGGAACAGGGATAATATACAGAAAATGGGTACGCACAACACGAGATATAAAAAATGGAGAGATAGTCGATATACAGACTCCATCGGGTATTAGAGCCTGTGGAATATACGAAGCTATCGGGCCCGTAGCACTAAGAATCATCTATTATCATGAGTGCCCGGATACTCGTCCCGAACACGTGTTCGAAATGAAGCTCGAGGCTAGTTTACGGAGAAGAGAGCTGGCAGGGCTCAAAAAGACCCGGAGTTATCGTCTCGTTAATAGCGACGGTGACTTGTTATCGGGATTAATAATTGATGTTTTCGACGAAAAAGTCGCCGTAATACAATCAAGTAGCAGTGCCATAGACGCACACGTTGAAAAAATTGCACAGATCCTAAAACAGATAATAGGTGTAGAGGGAGTTTTTGAGAAGAGTACGCAGCGCTCACGAAAAGATATCGGTCTAGAACCTCGTAAAAGATGGCTTCTAAAAAAGATTAGACAAGTAATCATAGAAGAGGGCGACGCCAAGTTTATAGTTAATGTAGAGATAAGTCAGAAAACCGGTTTCTATCTGGATCAACGGATGAATAGGCTCGAACTATACAGGTATATAGGAAATAAGGAAAGAGTACTAGACGTATTCTCCTACACAGGAGCATTCGGTGTACATGCATGGCTTGCAGGAGCTTCTCACGTAACATTTATTGAAGAGGATCCAATTGCTGTAGCATTACTAAGGAAAAACCTTGAGCTTAACAATGTAAAATCTTATCGGATAATTAATGCATCTATATGGGATGTTATCCGGGAAAGTCCTAGTCTTGCAGGATTCGACGTAGTCATAGTCGATCCACCGGCATTCATACAGAAATCAGATAAAAAATCCGTAAGGAAAGGTCTTTCGGCCTACTACTCGTCCTATAAATGGAGTGCGAACCAGATAGAGAAAAATGGCATACTATATCTGAGTAGCTGTAGCTACTTCCTAACTCGAGAGATGTTCCTCAACGTGGTCAACGACGTCTTAATGGATAGCAGACTAGACTACAGTATTCTGGGTAGTATTAGAGGAGCAGCACCTGATCATGTATTGAGGAGGGCCGAGTACCTCGACTATTTAAAGGGAGCGTACATCTTCGTAGAGAAAGAATGATTTAGTAGCGAAGTATTGGAGACGTGGGAAAAAGAGAATCTATATTTTATTTTTAGTTACTCGAATTCTACTTTCATTAGTTCTTCTTTAATCTTCTCAGCTTTTATCTTGACTTCTTTCATTTTCTCTTCGTAGTAGTTTTTGCCTGTTGTGTCTATTGTTACGACGAGGGGACCGAATTCCTCGACTTCGAATATCCATACAGCTTCAGGTATGCCGAGCTCATCTAGCCAGTAGACATCGACGACACGCTTTATTCTATCAGCTGCGAGAGCCCCGGCTCCACCAGTGAATACGGCGTAGACTGCTTTGTGTTTTTTCATTGCCTCGGCTGTGCGCTGTCCCATTCCTCCTTTACCTACTATCATTTTTACGCCTGTTTTCTCGATAAACTCGGCCTCGACGCTTTCCATCCTCATACTTGTTGTGGGTCCTGCTGCAACTACCTCCCAGGAGCCGTCCTCTCTTTTCCTCACGACAGGTCCGCAATGGTATAGTACTAGTCCCTTGAGGTCTATAGGTAGTTTTTCACCGCTTTCTATTACTTCAAGAATCTTCTTATGGGCCTCGTCTCTAGCAGTAACCATTATCCCAGTAACATAGACTATATCTCCGACTCGAAGCTTGGTGACGTCCTCATCGCTTAATGGAGTCTTTAGATGAAATACACGTGCTTCGCTCATTCCAATCACCTCCCTAGACTATCTTGCATTCACCGTCTACTAGTCTAAGATGCCGGGTCAACATCTCCGACGATCCATCCGGAGAAATCTCTACAATTCCCCGTCGCGTCGCCCAACAGCTTGTTACCACGCCTATAGCGAATGTTGCAGGATGCCTGTACGAGTAATCGAACTTTACGTCTAGGGCTGTTAGCCTACCACCGAATCCGTGTGGTCCTATCTCTAGCTTGTTAAGGGCTTTCAGTAGTTCTTCTTCTATTTTTGCTGCCTTAGGGTCTGGATGCCTCTCTCCTATTGGTCTTAGGAGAGCTTTTTTGGCAAGAGACATTACTATATCTGCACCGGCTCCGATCGCCACTCCAACTATGACTGGAGGACATGGAAGTGCTCCTGCCCCTGCTATAGCGTCTATGACAGTTTTCTTGAGGTTTTCGAATCCTTTTAGAGGAGTCGACATTACCAAGGTGCTAGGAGCTTCGCTCCCTCCTCCTTTTGTCATGAGATATACCTTGAGTTTGTCTCCTGGCACCGGTTCAACATGGATCCATGGGATGTATCTTCCTGTATTGTCGCCGCTGTTCTTGAAGTATAGTGGGTCTACTGCGTTGGGCCTTAGGTATCCTTCCTTGGTGACTTTTCTTAGAGCGTTTGTGAATTGTTCTATGACTTTTGTTGGTTTAACTGGGAAGTCTTCTCCTATCTCGATCCATAGATAGGGTGTGCCCGTGTCTTGGCATATTGGTCTCTTCTTCTTACAGGCTATCTCCATATCTTCGAGGATTGCTTTTAGCTGTGTTTTTGCGACAGGGTTTTCTTCTTTCTCGTAGGCGTTCTTTATTGCCGTATATATGTCTTCAGGGATTCCTGTTGCAATAGTTTTTATGAATTCATAGAAGGTATCTTCTAAGTTTAGGTCTGTCAATTGCTGTCACCCTTCTTAGTATATTCGTATAGTTCTATCTATTTCATTATGCGGGCTAGAGCAAAATACACATAACTCTAGTAACTGTATATAATTCTCTGACCGGTACCTTTATCATTGGTGCTTAATGTTATGGTCGAAGTAAACGTTTTCGTGGTGGGCTTCGGTAACGTAGGCAAGGAACTTGTGAAGCTTATTCTGAGAGAAGGACAAAAATATGGTATAGAACTAGTAGGAGTCAGCGCCAGCAAGGGTTCTGTACTTGTCGGGGGCCCTGCCGATAAGGTAAACCTATTGAGATTAATCGAGATAGACGAGAAGCTCGAAAACCATCCATCTTTTAAGCCAGGAGTAGGATCAGTGGAGGGAGCCCTACTCACAGGTGCCGAGCTCGCCATGATAGTCATGCCGCCCTCATACAAGACGGGAGAACCAAACATTACTATCTATAAGGCTCTTGCCGAAGCAGGAATCTCCATAATCACCGCTGACAAAACAGTGTTAGCAAGAGACTACCAAGAATTCATGGACTATGCCAAGAAAAGAGGAGTATACATAGGATACAGGGCTACGGTGGCTGCAGGAACGCCAGCTATAGACTCTGCTAAAGGTCTAAGGGGTCGAGACGTGTCGTCAATAAGAGCAGTCCTAAATGCTTCGTCAAATTATATCCTTGGCCTCGTAGAGAAAGGCCTGAGCTTTGAAGAAGCAATCAAAGAAGCTAAAGCAGCAAAGCTTCTCGAGCCAGATCACACTGTTGATACCCATGGCCTGGACGCCGCTGCCAAGATAACTATTCTTGCCAACACGCTTGGGATAAGGGTAAGCATAGACGAGGTAGATAGAAGTCCTATAGAGGAGTATAGTGAGGAAGAGATAAGAAAAGCGTTAAATGAGGGATTCAGGGTGAAGCAAGTGGCATTTGCGGATTTAGAGAAGAGGATGTTCAAGGTGTATCCTACTAGGGTATCTCGGGAGGATCCCCTGTATAGGGCTGAAAAAGAAGGCAATGTGATTGTATTCAGTGTGGAGGACAAGGATATAGTACTTGAGGGTCCTGCGGGACCAGCTTGGAGGACTGCCCGGGTAATGATCACTGACGTCATAGATTATCTAGAGTTAAGAGAGTATCTATAAGAAATAATAACATGAGAAAATAGTCTATGCGGGCAGAGCCACCATTCTATCAGGCGGTATACGGAGCGTTACTTTTTGTCCCTGTCTTACAAATATCTTATTAGCCAAGTAGATAGTTAGTTTAGCCGAGCCAGATATAACTCTGGCTTCTATCTTGTCGCCCAGGAACATTGAATCGTCTACTACTCCCTCTATAATGTTCTCTCCTACTGGAAGGTCTTCCACTAGTTCGAAGCTCTCTGGTCTTATAACGACATGCACTTTGCCAGTCTCGATTCCGCCATGTGTGTATATTACTAGTTCCTTGTCTAGCTGATCAACATATACTCTCACCATATGGTTGTCTAGAGTACCGGTAACGTGACCATCTAGAACATTACTCCTGCCTAGGAAACTCGCAACGAACAAGCTGTTAGGCTTGAAGTAGAGATTCGTAGGAGTGTCGACCTGTAGGACTTTCCCCTTGTTCATGACAGCTATTCGGTCGCTCATGCTTAATGCTTCGAGCTGATCGTGTGTCACATATATTGTAGTTATCTTCAATCGTTTCTGTAGCGACTTGATTTCTTCTCTCATTTCGACTCTTAGCTTAGCGTCTAGGTTGCTTAAGGGCTCGTCGAGTAGAAGGACGTTTGGTTCAACGACGAGGGCTCTTGCTAGGGCTACTCTCTGTTGTTGTCCTCCGCTTAATTGCAGTGGATAACGTTTCTCGACTCCTTCTAGGTCTACTAGTTCGAGGGCCCACTTGACTTTTTTCTTGATTTCATCTTCAGGGACTTTTCTGAGTCTAAGACCATATGCGATATTGTCGTATACAGTCATATGGGGCCACAAGGCGTAGTTTTGGAATACCATTGCCGTGTTTCGATGATAGGGTTTGAGATACGTGACGTCTTGATCATCGAAGTATACCTTACCTTGCTCCGGGAGTTCGAATCCAGCTATTATCCTTAGAGTCGTCGTCTTACCGCATCCACTTGGACCTATTATCGTGAAGAATTCTCCCTCGTTTATTTCAAGGCTTACGTTATCTACAGCCACTGTATTCCCAAATATCTTAGTCACGTTTTCCAGCTTGATTCTTGTCAAGCGTTTCCTCCCTCCATCCTATACATAGGGGTTCTTATAGATCGTAAAAATTTAGAAGAGATCATCGCTACGCACCTATAAAGGCGTAGCTCTGCTTTAATCCTAGTATGACTATAAGTATGGCGAGTAGCTGGAAGAGTATTAGTAATACACCCATCGCAGCCACATATTGGATCCCTGCTAGTTGCCCGCCAATATAGATGTTCTTCATGTAGTATGTCATAGGTGCCTGATCGGATCTTAGGGATCCTATGGTTATGCTTGTGCTCACCTCTGTGCTAATATAGATGAAGCCTATGATTGCTCCGCTTATAATATATGCGAGGATCAATGGCAAGACTATTCCGAAGACTACTTTTCTCCTCGTCGCTCCCAAGTTTAGGGCTGCTTCCTCCAGTGCGACGTGGACTTGTTGGAATCCTGCGAATACGCTTCTAACAACAAATGGCAGTTTTCTTATGCTATATGCTATTATTAGTACAATCCATGCTTGGAATACGGTTGGCCCGCTTGTAGGATCTAGTGGCGTCCCCCGGAACAACGTGGCGAAGAAGAAGTAGTATCCTAGGGCTATTACTAGTCCAGGTATCGCGATTGGTATTGTTGAGAGCGCATCGAGCGCCGAGGTAATGAATCGTATTTTGACTCTGCTAACAGCGTATCCTATGATTATGGATAGTGTGGTGGCTATGAATACTGCTACTAGGGCGTAGGTTATCGTGTTCTTAATGTATATGAATATGTTGGGGTTCTGGAATAGTTCAAGGAAGTACGTTGCCGTCACCTGCTCCGGGTGTATATAGAACCCTGTCGGGCTCATCATATTGAATGCTAGGAGTACTACTCCTATTTGCGGCATTGCCGTCCAGATGACAAGCGGTAATAGTAGAAGGTATACTATTAGTAAGCCTTTTATTCCGAGTTTTCTCTCTCGTGGTTTCCATCGCCCGCCTCTACTAATCATAGCATAACTACGCATTCCGACATAGTTTTTGATGCTTAGGAAGCTTACTACCGCTAGGAACAACATGACGAATCCAAGCGCGGCGAGCTCTGGTGATATAACTCCGGTCTCGCTCGTGAACCCGCTGTAGATAAGATAGCTCATTAGTCTTCTCTCTTGGAATACTATTGGTGCTCCTAGATCTTCGAGGCTGAATATAAACACGATTATGCTTCCAGCAGCTATGCCGGGAAGGGCCAGAGGTAGCGTTACAGTCGAGAATAGTTTGAATCCCTTGGCTCCTAGGTTCTCTGCTTGTTCCTCCATACTAGGATCTATGCTCTGGAAGCTTGCATACGCGTTCAGGTAGACTATTGGGTAGAATGCCATGATTTGGGCGATCGTCACTCCGGCCAGTGAGTCGATCTGTACTCCGAATCCAAACAAGTTCTTGGTTATAATTGATATGGGTCCACTTGCACTGAACAATATCTTTATAACGTAGCTGTTTATGAATGGAGTAACGAATAATGGTACAAGTGCGAGTATCCTTAGGAAGGTCTTTCCTGGAAACCTGTATCTGGCCAATACGAAGGCTACGATTATTCCTAGTACTGTGGCTACTGTTGTGACTATCACGCTGTTGATAAGACTGTTTAGGAGTACTCCGTAGTTAACGCCTGTTATAACTAGAACTTTCTCGTCGCCTATGTATTGGAAGCTCCACGGCGATTCGCCGAAGGTAATAAGCCTGATATATTTTCTGGTAGTAAATATAGTCTTGAAGTTCTCGTAAAACGGTGTTCCCGGCGGAGTGATGAACGCATTCCATAGCATTATTAGAACTGGAGCCAGTAGAAATGTTACTAGCATCACTGTTCCGATAACTAGGAAGGCTATCACTAGAGCGTCAAGCGAATATAGTGCGGCCTTTGCCCTTTTCGAGAACGGTAATTTGATTTTTTGACGTGTTGTCTTTCTTTCTTTTAGATAAGTGTCTAACGAGTAGATGAAGGAGACTACTACTATGGGTGTTAGTAGTATTGCGATGGCCTTTGGAATTCCGGGTAGTCTTAGGAGAAGTACCATAAACACATATAGATAGCTAATGATCGACAGGAAGCTTAGAGAGAAACTATATTTTAGCTTGTCTACGTCTAGACCTCTCTTATACATGGCTATGGGGATTATTATTGCAAGTATCCAGGCTATCAGATCCAAGTCGGGGACGTTATAATTGGAACCAACATAATAGAGAACTGCACCAATTAAGCCTACTAGCAATAGATCCTTTATCTTATATTGGTCAGTAGCGTCTATTGTCGTCGTCATAACTCCCCTCTCCCAGACCATGACCCATAACTTGGACTCTAAGGGATTAAATAGAATATCATGAGTCGGAACAGGTAGCCCCGCCATACACTGGTATTAGTCTTGATGTATTGGACAATCTTCTTCCTTTGTAAAGAGCTAATAAGGATAAGAAAAAGAATATGGGTATTGAGACTAGTTATTTTTATTCATGGGTTCTTTAGCGTTTTAGTATGAAGTATGCTGCTGCGACTATGATTATTATTCCGATTATCAACGTGATATTACTGGTTAGTGTAGAGCCTAGGGATCCTCCTTCAGTCGTTGTTTGAGTTTCGCCCTGTGTACCTGTTATAGTGCCTGTTTCCTCGCCTTGCTGTCCGGTTGTTATTGTTAGTTCGCCGCTGAGTATCTGGTCTAGGAGGTTGTACGCGTTTAGGTATCTTTCACGTGCGTTTTCTTCCCATTGAGTCATGAGGCTCTGATATATCTGTGGATCGGAGAGTTTATCATTTATCTGTATAGCATATTCCTGTGTGAATGTTACTTCTTCGCCTGTTACAGGGTCGGTGAATGTTATTGGATCTGTTAGTTTCTGGACTAGGTATTCGAATTCTGCGTCATTGATCTTGCCGTCGAGGTAGGCCTTTGCTATGTGTGCCCATACTGCCTGCAGGTCGTCGTGTGCGTTGACGAGTGTTGCTTTGAAGTAGAACTGCATTGCTCTTTCTGTCAGAAGTGCTAGTGTATCATTGAAGTCTATTCCGGGGCTCGTGGTTGCTAGCTCGTATGCTTGTTCTAGGTCAGTGCGTTCCTGGCCTGCAGACGTGTTGAAGACTTCTGGGTTTATCGGTAGTCTGTTTATGTCTGGGTCAAGCCATATCTGTTGGCCTCCGTACTGGCTTAGGACCCATGCTACGAAAGCAGCGGCCTGTACGGGGTGCTTTGTGCCGTTAATGATTGCAATCGGGTCAGCGTTGATAATAGTTGCGCCCTGCGGAAGGATATACTCACAGTTCGGATTCTGGTGCATTGCAGTGTATCCGTAGAAGTCTATTGTAATGCCTGCGGCTATCTCGTTTCTGATGACCGCGTCTCTTACTCCGCTACTGCTGTCGAAGATCTTTGAGTTTGCCGCCATTAGTGTAAGTATTCTCCATCCCTGGTCCCATCCATATGCTTGAAGTATTATCTCGTACATTCTTGTGTTGCTAGTACTCATTGTTGGGTCGGCTATTCCAATTAGAGGAGTATCAGGTAGTAGTTTTGCGTATTCGGGTTTGGTTAGGTCAGTCCAGGTCTGTGGTACTGGTAGATTTAGATCATTGATGATTTGGTGATTTATGGTGAAGCCGAAGCTGCTTATTGCGGCTCCTATCCAATGTACTGAGCCGTCGGGACCGTATTTTATCGTGGATACTCCGGCGATTTCTGTTGGTATCTTCGACATTTCATAGAGAACAGCGTAATACGCGGTGTTGATCTCTGGGTTTATGGATTGGAGGAATCCTTTTTCGTCTATATAGTTGAAGAGTGTTGGTCCTCCGCCCCATGCGACATCGATAGGAGTACCGCTTTCAATACTCCTCTGTATATAAGACTCCCAGAGTTCGGGGCCAGCACTAACAAACCTGATATTGTCGATTCCGAGTTGTTTTGCTACCGGGCTATTAAGGAACTCGGTCCTTACTTTTTCTGTGATCGTGGCTTCGTGCCTCGTAATAATGATTAGTGTTATGTTTGTATCGTGTGGTAATGATTTTAGATATTCAAGCCATGGATATGGCTCAGATGCAGTTCCCCAAGGCCAAGTCTCGTTCTGGGCGGTTGCCTTGGGAGCGGCTAGGAGGGCGAGACTCGATATCGTGATTAGAACTATCATGAATATGCCTGTCAGGAGTTTGTTCATCTCCTTTTCCCTCGAGATAAAACGACTTCTAACTGACAATATAAATAATCATGCACATGAACTGTAAAAGAAACCCGGAAGCTTGGTTAATACTATTTTTCATTTAAACGATTCTGTAAACCTAGAGACTAGGTTTATTAAGACAAGACCTTGTAATCATCTACCCGAGAAACCTTGAAGGGTGGATATGATTTGAATAAAAACATAAAGCTTGGCTTGATCGTAGCAGGCCTATTCCTTCTATCCATAGTTGCTCCTCTAGCAGCTATGCCAACTAAGGCGCAGACAACCGACACGATAACGGTAGCAGTCGATTTAAGCCACGGTGAAAGCGACAAGTACCTAGACTACATCATGTCTAATATTACTTTTGTAAACTGGGTGGTATTCGACGGCCAAAACCTCTCAATAACACCAGAAAATCTCTCAAACGTCGACGTGCTCATACTAGGACAGCCAACAGTAGGATTCAGCCCAGACGAAATGGACGCTATCTATAACTGGCTCGTCTCCGGAAACAAAGT
>JALUDS010000072.1:0-2914 GCA_027043945.1 Acidilobaceae archaeon | reverse complement strand
GAATCTCATCCCTGCCTAATACTTACTGGCGGCGTTGTAACACCACACTATTATTCCAATGGCGAGACCGTCGAGGCGGAGAGCGATGCTACTCCGACACCAATACAACACATCGTAATTGCCCCAGGAACAGTATTTAGAGTAATAGTCGGGATACGATGCCCGACATATAGAGCAAAGAATGGGAAAACAAGCATAGACACCGGAACTATGAAGGAGGTTATATCCCGTATTCTAGGAGAAGATCATGCTAGAGTGTGCGACACATCCTCTAAGGATAAAAATTCAGGGTGTCCCTGTATACATGAATATACAACGGCCCTTGCAGTACTAATAACAACTACTCTCTCTAAGGGCTTCGCAGCGAGAAGCGCTAAAGGATATAATATCCTAGACCTCTACACAGGCGAAATCACTAGAGATGTTAAAAGCCTCGCACTCTACATCCCATTGCCGGCCAGACGGGATTCTAGACCCAGGGGATCACATTCTACTAAACCATATAGAGATCACAGAATGAATATGGGCAGAAAGAGACGTCCTCCTGCTGATTCAGGCAAATATCATTCTAGTAGAGAAAGAAAGTGGAGGTGAGAGCTGCTATGAGCAGGGATTTGTTAGTAGCCAGTTTAGCAGCATTATACCATGATCCTCCATGGAAGCCATGGATCATGACAGGACCTTCAAGAATAAGGGATGAAGACCTAGTATCTGGCTTAGAAAAATCTGAAGGATTACGCGAGATAAGAAACCGTTATACGAGAATTATAGAACCGGTCAAAGAGAAGTTGAAAGGACACGAGAGACAGGCACTTCTCGTACCATTGGCAATCGCTTTAAAACTAGAGAGAATGAATCGGGACGATCTAGCTAATATCTACTATGAAGTAATTAACGTACTAACTGGTAAAAATAAAAGGCTGTACGATGGTATGAAAAAAGCCGACATATATGCTAGTGCCATAGACAGATACGGACTATTTAACAAAATTCAAAAATACTCAAATGAAGAGGACAAGCTGGAACGAAGAGTATACACTAGAACATTAAAATACATTAATCCGTTCACCCTGGAAACCCTCAAAATACCTGATACAATAAACCATAAGCTTATTGTATCATTCATAGAGGGTTACTCAGAGATCGTTAGTGAGGCCCTAGTAAACGCCTGTTCCTCGATGGGAGAAGAAAATCTCGTAAAATGCTTACCTATTATGCTAACAGTAGGATTCTTGTTATTAGAACCCTCATGGTACTACTATACAGGTTCACAGCCTAATCATAAAGAAGTCTATGTCCCACTGGCAGACACACGAATTCTTACTCACACAATATTCGATCATATAGACGCCGTTCTATCAACACTAATTATAACATGGAATTATGGAGAAGGACCCGGCTGTATTGGTATAATAGATCTAGCAGGAGTACAATCATGGATACAGGAATCCCGAAGACTACGAGATCTATGGGCGTCAAGCTGGCTGGCCAGTTTCCTCAGCTGGAAGGCTATTGAGCCCCTCGTTGAAAGTTATGGTCCTGGAATAATGATTAGCCCCTCAGCTAGGCTAAACTCGTTTGTAGCTTCAAGGATACTCGGGGAATGGCTTGAAAAACTAGGAGACCACCATGCATGGATATGGATAGCACTAGGTATAGATAAAGAGGCGAAGTGGCCTATTCATCCAGTTCTTCCAAGCAGGTTGCTAGTAGCAATACCATCCGTTGAATGCCTTAGACTAGAAGAAAGAGTCTCAGAATCAATATCTAGCTCATGGAGATATTTATTGAAAGAATCCCTAGAGCAGGTAACTCCAATATGCAGAGAAGCCGAAGACCCGGAGACTTGTGTACTGAACGACGAAGAGTTGGAAGTACTAGTAAGAGAACTAGAACCTCCCCTCGCAGTAAGGGTATACATGGTTAAACCCAGCCTAACGGATCAGAATGAGCAGTCCGACACACTATACACATGGTACGACGAGGCATTGCAGGAGTTGAATAAGCTAGAAAATATTAAAATCTCGGCTCCTGGACGCAGAACTGGATCAACATACCAGCTACTAGCAGAGAAAATCTATGAAAAGGGGAGACCAGCAAACTGTACAGTCTGTGGGAAAAGTATAGCAGTAATAGACGCCAGGAATATAAAAGGAAAAACAATTCATAGACATGGTAAGGTAATTGTAGAATTAGGAGGAGACAGACTCTGCCCTTATTGTTTAGTTAAAAGAATGCTAAGATATCTAATTAGTTACAAGGAGAACTTTGCAAAACACCTAGTTGGTATCAATACAGGTAAAGTCTTCAAGACTATTAAGTGGAACAGTGTTTGGGACCACTCCTCTAGGATGCAGGTTATAAGAGGAGTTCTTGAGCAAGATATCCCAGTAGAGTTGAGTAACATACTAGACGAATATAATTATGAAATATACCCTGACGCCATAGAAGAACTATACATAATGCTAGGTAAACCTCCCAGTCAACAACGCTTACCTAAAAAGCTAGAAAATGTTCTACTCTCTAGACTAAATGGTGTGGACGATACAGAGAAAGAATATTATTCGAAACTCCTATGGTCTATTATATCTGTAGCGTTAGATAATCCACAAATCCTGGAAAAAACAGTAGGAATAACTACAGAAATAGATCAGGTAGTTGATTTAATCAGTAAAATGACTAGAGCTATAGGAAAACTATTCGGTAACATACCTCGACGTTACGCTATAATCGCTGCGGACGGAGACTACATGGGTAAAGGACTGCTAAGTGGAAAGATACCGCGCGGATGGGTTATAAAAAAGAATGGAGAAAACATTCTAGAAAGCGAGAACCCACTAAAATCTGCCTCACCTAAGGAATACTTTAAAGAAGGCGTCATACTAGCAGCGATCGAGTCATCCTCTGAAGTTGC
>JALUDS010000071.1:0-10235 GCA_027043945.1 Acidilobaceae archaeon | reverse complement strand
CAGACTAAACTGTTTGGTGTGGTGGAATGGGAGGAAAACACGGAAAGTACGTGTACATAGCTAGGAAAGACGGATGGTATGTAAAGGCACGTGTATTCAAGAATAAGCCTGAGGATGATCCTGATAAATATCTGGTAATAGGTCCTAAGACGAAGAATCCTCCGTTAACATTCGAGATCGTGAACGAGGACGACTTGCCGGATGAGGTGAGACCTAAACTATATGAGTTTTAGTATATCCAATTAATAACACTTGGATATAACGAGTACTCGTCGTCTCCTAAACGGAGGCATAACAAATTGACGCTGACAGAATCAAACAATACACAACCCCTGTTCACCGTGGTTATTCCTACCTATAACGAGGCAGATAACATAAAGATACTTATCCCAAAGCTTATTAACATCCTAGAATCAAGCGGGTTCAACAACTTTGAGATCCTCGTAGTGGATGATGACTCGCCTGATGGTACATGTCTCATAGTAAGAGAGTTCGCAAACAGTGATAACCGGATCAGATGCCTTCTAAGGAGAAAGAATAAGGGTTTAGCTACTGCTATACTAAGGGGTATTGCATGGGCAAGAGGGAAATACGTAGTAGTTATGGACGCTGATCTACAGCATCCACCAGAGCTAGTTCCAAAGCTTGTGTCAAAGGCAGTCTCTACCGGTGCCGATGTAGTAGTAGCCACAAGATATGCTCCTGGCGGAGGAGTAGAGGGCTGGAGCCGCTTTAGACTATTTATGAGTAAGACCGCAATTCTGGTCTCGAAGATCCTTGTTCCTGGCACAAAGTCGACTAGCGATCCCATGAGTGGATTCTTCCTCGTGAAGAAGTCTATAGTAGATCCTTCCTCGCTACGCCCACGTGGATACAAGATTCTAATGGAGATCCTAGAAAAGTCTCCTTATCGGAAAGTAGAAGAAGTACCTTATACCTTTAGGAACAGAGCATACGGCAAGAGTAAATTAGGCGCTAAAACGATCATAGATTTCCTCATACATGCAATGACGTTGTCTCCACTCGTAAAGTTCGCATCCGTAGGAGCCCTTGGTGCTGTCTTGAACTTAACTATAATGGCCCTTCTACTATTGCTTGGAGCACCAATAGATCTGGCCAGCATAGCAGGCATTGAGATCAGTATCTTATTCAACTTCATATTCCACGAGTACTGGACGTTTAAGACAAACCTAGAAGAAAACTGGCTCAGGCGTCTATGGGCGTATCATCTATCGAGTCTGGGTGGAATAATCACAACATTCACTGTGATGAAGGCGACAACAATGCTAGGACTACTAGGTCCCCTCGCAGGACAGGCCCTCGGTATAGTGACGGGCTTCGCGGCTAACTATGTTATCTCACTTGATAAAGTGTGGAGGAGGAGTATCCTAAATGAAATCAAAAAGAGAAGAATATCAGCGTCTAGTGAATAAGATAGTAAACTGCACTAAATGTCCTCTCCATAAATCCCGTAAAAACCCTGTTCCCGGTGAAGGATCATTAGACTCAGAAATTATGTTCGTTGGAGAAGCACCTGGTAGAAAGGAAGACGAACAAGGGAGACCATTTGTAGGTATGGCTGGAAAACTACTATCAGCTCTTTTATCAAAAATCGGCTTGAGAAGAGACGAAGTCTATATAACTAATATTGTTAAATGCCGGCCGCCTGGCAACAGGGATCCACGACCCGAAGAAATACAAGTATGTCTCCCATATCTTCTAGAACAAATAAGGATTATCAAGCCTAGAATAATCGTTACCCTTGGCCGTCACTCGGGCAGGACACTATTTGAAACAGCGAGGCTAAAATGGACTCCCCTAAGCAGGATACATGGCAAACCTTATACTGGAGTAGTAGGAGACGTTAATGTTACATTATATCCTACCTATCATCCTGCCGCCGCACTCTATAATCCGAACCTAAGAGAAGTTTTAGAACAAGATTTTAGGAGGCTAGCTGAACTCTTGGAAGAGATTCATAGTAAGCCTAAGACTAGGAAAACCCTGTTTGATTACATGTAATAGAGTACTCTAGATACTCTAGTATTTTACCGACTTTATTGTACTCCGAAGTAGTCTAGCCGAGTATAGTAATCCTACCAGTATACCTGCCAGCAGTAGACTCGCCATTACAAGGATCACTGGTGTGTTGCCAGGTGATGTGGGCATGAATATTTCGGGTGTTTCTTGTCTTGGCATGGTCTCTATTCCCGGGTTCTTCGCAAGGGTATAGAGATACCATATTATTGAAGAGGCCAGGGCCGCTCTGCCTAGTGATAGTGCCGTTTCGTAATTACCGTTCTTTGCCTCGAGAAGAGCATAGTCCATATATGCGGGTGCGAGTCCTGGAATTATGCCGGAGCTTATAGCTCTTAGTGTGATCAGGTCATAGAGGCTTACTACTTCTGCTATATAGTTTTTGTAGATGTATTCGATGACTGTAGTGTTACTCGAGGGGATTATTGAGAAGATGTTGTTCATGCTTTGGCTAAGGGCCTCTCTATAGAATCCTAGGGCTGCTACGTAGTTTGCTTGCATCGCATATCTGTCTCCTTCGTCTAGGAGTAGCTGGAGGATATCTACGTATTTTCTCAGGAGCTCTGCATCGACAGTGTTGCCATATGTGTCTATCATGTAGTTTGCCAACGCTATACTATACTGTGTTGATATGTGTGAGAAGTCTCCCATGAGCGTTGCTAGTAATCTAGTATCGTTTCGATCTAGTCTTGGCCATAGGTCCTTCACCCTTTCTGCTGTATCAATCCATGAGAGTATACTGTATACTCTAGCATGCACGTAGGCTAGTTCGGATATTGCTTCGGGGACGTTGATTGAGATGAGGACGTTTATCCTCTCTAGACTTGACTCTGCGGATGCTAATCGGCTATAGGCTATGCCGAGGAACTCGATATAGTATACGCTTCCATTGTGATCGATACTATCGAGCCTTTCCCTCAGCATAGTGAGGTTCCTTTCCAGAGATTGTGATTCTGAAAGGATGTATTCTCGTACACCAGTATTTGACTGGAGAGTAGCTATCTCGTACATGTAGTATAATTGATAGGCCCTGTATAGAGCATAGAATGCCTTGCTGGCTGACGCATAAGGGTGATCATTATAGTATTCTACGCTCTCATTTAGTGCTGATATTGTCATGTTGTATATTGTTAAGAGATCTGGGCCAAGATTCTCTAAGGGTACAGAAGATAATACTTGAACAGTAAGGTTCCTCATCATATCAGAGGCGTTCTTCATACCATCGTTAAATTCGCCGGGGAGATTCAAGTTAATGTACGAGGCATTCATTGTTACACCAGTAAGAGCATGCATAGAACTCATGAATCCTGAGACTGGTACTGCTTGTGGACAGGCTACTTCTATTTCTGGGTCATAGTTTGCCATTGGATAATAGAATGCGAGACCAAGGTTCCTGGCCGCTGTACATTTCTCTATAATGCCTCCGACCGCAGAGTATAATCCTACAGGTGAGATGGCGCCGGTCATGGTCATGTTGGAGAATATCTCTTGTACAGGGGAGCCTGAGAGAAGCGAGTATATCGCGAACGCTGTCATAGCACTACCGCTGGGGCCGGCGACATCGCTCGTGTTGAGGAACACTATCTTATAATCGAACGATCTCCAGTCATATCCGGCAAGAAGAGCCCCGGTCACAGTAGCCTGCATCATACTGTATTTAGTAGTATCGTCTACCCTACCGTTGGAAACGACCTCTACTTTACCGGTTCCACCAGGTATAATAGTTATTGTAACATTGATAATCGTCCCTTTTCCACCGCTCTCGACTGCGGGCAAATGAATATTTGTTACTAGTTCTTGCTGCCCAGAGTAGAATTGGGCAGTGGACTGTATCGGAGCCATTAGTGATACTATGACCGCTACTATGATAAAAGTAGACGCTAATGCTGTCCGCCTGTTCACTACCTCTACCCTTTTAATTATCGTCGAGCCGCTACTAGTTATTTTTATTGGATTATGCTCTAGAATAGAGTGGTGCAGGGCTCGTGGCCAAGAAAGACAAGGATAAGGGAGGAAAAGACGAAAAGAGCGGAAAGGAGCTTAAGATAATATCAGTACAGGTTATAACACCGGAGAAAGTCCTCGAGAACGAGAGACAAATGAGCCTACTCTACGTGATAGAGAAGCTGGGTCCAATGCATGAGAAGACCCTATTCCATATTCTGAAGGAACTAAAGGACGAGTACAACGTAGATCTAGGCTATACAATCAGAAAAGTAGGAAACGTCCCCTACAGCCCAGAAGTAAAGAATGATCTAGTAGCTCTACTCTACGTAGGATTCGTAGAGACCGAGCCCAACATATATAGAAAGCTCAGAATAACAAGTAAGGGTAAAGACGCGCTAGAACAGAAAAAGCCTCCAGCCGGAATAATATCTGCAATAGAGAAACACTACGAAGCTTTAAGAAACAAGGCAAGCATGCTCGATAGCATGCAGGATGCCGAAATAAGGAGATTAACACGAACCATGAGAAGGCCTTCAAGGAGACCGCCATTATTCTAGCTAGTACTATGATAACAATATCTATATCATTACTTTTTCCCCAGAAAGAGGATCCCCGGCTTCCTATTTTGACGTTAAGATGAGAACGTACCAATAATCTTGGCCAGGAAAACGGTGCAGAGAACTTGAACCATAGCGAAACAATGGATATACCATCAGGCTGGATTAAGAGAAGAACATTTACATTAGTCTATGGCAGGGCAGGTACAGGTAAGACTCATCTAGCCTATTATGCTTATCTAGTGGCTAAATCAAAGAACCTAGATCCTGTTCTAATCGCTACAGAGCCCGGAACAACTCTCTTCCTGAGGAAGATCCAGCACACCGAATATCACGTAGCTCATACGCTTGACGAATTAGTAAGACTCGTTACATCTAACTCGCTTCGCGGTAGGTTCGTTATAATAGATAGTGTAAACTGGCACTATAGATCAGAGCCCGGAATAGAGAGCGGAAAAATACTGATGTACCTATCTTCTGTCGCCAGAAGTACAGGTGGACTATATACAGCCCAGGTATCCGGTGAAGGACTTCTCCCAAGCGGAGCCCCCTATATCATACCGTGGGCGCACATAGTTATCAGAACCTCTAAGATTAACGATAAATTCTTAGCAGAGTCTCTTAGACCCCACCGGAAGACATTGATGTATGAGATAAGAGGTAAGGATCTAAGATGGCTCTAGCAGAAGATCTAATAAACCTACTCCTCTTAATACTGCCAGCTCTCGCCGCTAATGGTGCTCCAGTTGTTGCTAGGCGGATATATGGTAGAGGAACACCACTTGATATGGGCCGTAAATGGATCGATGGTAGACGAATTCTCGGAGAGGGAAAAACTCTGGAAGGATTTGTTACCGGAATGCTAACAGGATTTCTAGTAGGTATCATTGAGGGAGTATTATATAACAACTTGTATTGGTTCGCTCGCGCAGGACTACTGGCTGGAATAGGTGCAATGATTGGGGACCTTGTAGGATCCTTTATCAAGAGGAGACTCGGTATAGAGCGTGGAGAGCCCGCACCGCTTTTGGATCAATTGGACTTTTACGTTGGAGCACTTATTGTCCTGTATATAGGTGGTTATAGTTACAATTTGGTAACAGCCGTTGTCCTAGCCCCTCTGGTCGTTATCCTGCATATTACGACGAATCGGTTAGCATACAAGGCCTCCTTGAAGGAAGTTCCACATTGAACACGCTTTGAAGGCCCGTATACTAGTAGGCTTCTTTGAGGGCTCAGCTACGACCGCACTCGTCACATGTAAAGTCCGTAAAGCCCACCAGTCATCATTGCCCCTGTAAATTTATCCAAGGTAAACAAGATAACCGTAAAAGTGCTAGTTAGGGGGTTTAGTTTGACTCGAGATCTTGGTCGCTTAATCCGAGCTCACCGAATATTTCTTTTGCTTTCTTGTCTAGGAACTCTGTTAATTCTTTTATAACAGATATACTCCTAGCCCTTTCAAATGCAATGTTTAGGTTCTTCTCTACATTTTCTAAGTGGACAGAATCAACCGATTCAGGCCATTTCTTCATTGCCAGCTCTAATCCATACGATGCCCTGTAGAGTGGTGCCAGTATCCAAGCCTTCTGCTTCGGGTCAAGCTCTGACCATTTCTGAGTACATTGAGACAAGAAGAGAGTGTCTATCATACTCCTTAGAGTGAGCGCGTCTCTAACTTGGTCTTCTTCGGCAGCCTCAGCGAGTGCGTCTAGCTTTATTAAGTTGATTACTGCGTCGTTACCGTTGCATATTTCTCTCCTTCTCTCTAGTAGAACTTCCCTAAGATCCTCGTCCATATTTTTAAGATATTTCTCTAGGATTTCCTCTGCTTCTTTCAAGTCATCGACCCAGTATATTTCCTCTATTATTTTTCTGAAGGCTGTTGCTATGGGATCCCCCATATATTATAACACCACTGGTGGGGATAGGAGACTGGGAGGATATTTATATACGTTGTCTAGAAATATGACTATCTCTGTTACAATCACATTTGTTAAGGAGTAGATGATATAGAGATTAAAATTAAGAGTGATTGACTAGCCTAGGATTTTCTCTATTTTGCCTAGGATCTGGGCTTTTCCTCCTGTGGGTCTTACTAGTAGTGTACCGCATGACGAGCATCTTACGGGGAACGTGGCGTGGCTGAATACTACTTGCTTGTTGCCACAGTTTGGACATACGACTAGTAGGAACCTGCTCCTGGGCTTGGGCACGAGTATTTTCCGCTTCTTTGCAATGAAGAACTGTGCCATGGCCCTCATCACCTCGTGACATCTACGAGCTCTATCTTCTTTAATCTTACTCTTAAGATGTGTCTTCTGTAACCGCACTGTGTACACTGTATTCTAAGGACTACTTTCTTAGTCACCTTAGCGTATCTCTTCTGCTCTGGTCTTCTCTTGCTACCGTATCCTTCCTGTTTCCTCATATAGCGTCTTTGACCCTCTGACATGGTCCTCCTCTTACCGTGCTTGTATACCTGTACTGTGTGTACTGTGTGGGTGTTGCACCGCGGACAGTACGTCCTTATTCTTTTCGGAAACCTCATTTTCTCCTCTCCTCCTCTTCCCCTATACATGCTGTACCTATTTTAATAAATGTCGTTTCTACAGGCTCTGCTATACCGGCTACGTATAGTGCCGCCGCCTTTCCTGGATCCATTTCGACATATTCTCCCTTCTCTAGCTTTACTCCGTCTAGCTCGATACTGGTTCTCAAATGCATAACTGGGTTCTCTCCGTATGAGAGGAGACTGGCGGAAATATAGTCTGCATAGAATTCTACAAGCCTATTATATAGTTTCAGGATGCCTGAGTCGATTCCAGTATAACTCGTATTCTCTGCAAGATCCTTTATCCGGGCCTTCGCAATAAGTATCGACGCTTTCTTTAGGTGGCGTAGGAACTGGCAACAGTATTCATCCTGGCTTCCACAGTATATGCTGGCGGCCCTACGTGCCTCCATTAGATGTTCTAGGCTTAATGGCTCATGGAGCCCTGCCGCCGCCTTATAGGGTCCTCCAGCAGGTATCCTTTCAGACATATATTTCGCCTCCTAGGAGCCTAACTATTCCTTTCTCAGCTAAGTGGAGGGCGATTGATGCGGGTATCTCGGCCCTACTTTTCTCCTGTCCAGACAGCTCTATACCCATGAATGTAATATTCTCGACGTCCTGTAGGTATTCTACGCGGACCCATCCCTTAAATGGTGAAAGCCTAGAATAATGTAGTCTGAGCCCCGAAGATACATCCGTCACTAGTAAGTGTCCTTTACCGTGTAGACTACCTATAATCCGGGTAAGACGGCTAGGATCTTGTGTAACCATGACATCTATTGGAACTGAAATCTCGCTAATTATCTTTAGAACCTCGTACTCCCATGATTCTCCGAAAACGTCCACCAGCGATTTCCCTTTTCTGTCATAGATGTATTGTGCTATCCATCCCCTCCAGCCCGGATCCGTTTCTTCTGGAAGTGCAGGGACTAGCCTTGTTTTTCTTCGTCCTCTCTTCACGACTTGTACAGAGGGGAAAATTAGATGTGGATCGACCTCCTGGCCGGCAAAGTACAGTGCAAGCTCTCGTCTAGCCGTTTTGCCCAGACCCCTACATTCTTCGCAGATTACGCGCATATGGAAGCCCCTATGTCCTGTAAAGTAGATTATTATCTCTTCTGGCGATAAGTCGCGTTTTATCATGGACTTGAGTCTTAGCATTAACCTGTAGCCTTCTTGATAACACGAATCGTCGAGAACATATCCTTTGTCGCCTTCTACTCTCTTATCTTTACAGTATTCTAGGTGGTCTAGGTCTAAGTCAAACAATAAGTCTGAGCCCAGCCAGTTTTTCTCCTCCATACTCTTTGCTTCAGGTAGCTCGTATTCTGCGATAGAATAGTATGCGTGGCGTGGATTCTTCTCTGCTAAAAACTCTAGAAGTTCCTCGTAGGTATCGAAGGATAGATGCCTAGCATATGAATCCATGTCGAAAAACTGGAATGCGAATTCTCTCCTCATAATATTTTCTGGCTCTTCGATATTCGGCGTGCTCTTGTAGTAGAGGGAGTATAGTGCTGATACTAGTGTTTTGAGTTCTTTGAAGCGTGATGGGTCTATGTATTCCTTGCTACTCGATTCTCGGCGATACATAGAAGGTCAGCCTTCCACCTTCCTGGTACTCCATGTCTACCCTGATGGGAGCGTCCATGGAGTATCTGACCACTGTTATATTTGCTGCCTGCGCTGCCTGGATCATTTCCGAGAAGTATTCGAGTGTATACATGGATCTATCAGGTGACTCTACTTCTAGGTCTAGAAGGCTTCCTCTCTCCATTGATAGAATGAGCTCGGCTTTTTCTATATCTCCCTCTCCTCTTACATAGAGCTTGTCTCCTCCTTCATCCGCTTCGAAGACTATTGCGTCTGCGAGAGGCTCTATTGTTCTCACCACTTCCCTAAATGTCGAGCCTAGGAGTCTCGCCGTGACAGTATATGATATCTTAGGCTCGGGTAGTTTTTCATAGCTTAACGTTATTTGAGGGATCCTGAATCTCCTAGTTCCTCTGCCATGGAAGATTATTTCTATGTAGCTACCCTCTATTTTGAGTTCGAGTTCATCGTCTTTTCTTGCTCGACGTAGTACTTTGCTGAGAAGGGGAAAGCTCACTCCAAACTCTGTCTCTTCTTCTACTTCATACTCCTTGAAGGAGTCCTGTGGATAGTAGAGATCAACCATTGCTACCCTACTCGTGTCTAGTGCCCTTAAGCTTAAGCCTTCTGCTGATGCGACGAAAACCCCCTCGTCGATTATCTTCTCTATGCTTGCAACCATATACCTCCAAGTCCTAGCATCTGTAAATCTGAATCGGAACAAGCACCTCACCCTTTTACTTAATTGTCTTATCCACTGAATATTATTAGTTGTCCTCGATTATTTACTCGCCACATTCATCACGTAATAACGCAAGCATGTTCCGCAATGCATAGACTATGTCTAGGGACTCTTCTATCAACTGCCTCGAAGAAACTGTTGGAGGAGTTCGAATAGATGCCTCTACAAGATACTTCTCCAACTTTCTTACAGCGTTAAGTGAGGCTTCAAGAAGCTCTTCTTTACCTAAGCATACTCTCTCCATGTGTGACCGCATTTCGTACACCTATAGAATCGTGTTGGTGGCTCGTCTGCAGACCTAGTCTGCATCATCCAAAATATGACCTCATCATGTCCACACTTAGGACATCTCACTTGTCCTTTCAACACTAAAGCATCCGGCGGAGGCTGAGAAGCGTTTACAACTATTATCTTGTCCTTGGGACTCCGCTTGGCCTTAACCTTTATCTTATAAGCGTCCATTTCCTCCTCGCTAATCTCCATAACGTAGCCACAGCTTGGACAGAATAACTGTCTCTTACCCCCTATTGTTCTAGGATACATTAACGAGCCGCATTTTGGACAGAATTTTAATCCTCCTCTCGGCTTTCTAGGTTTTTTAACCGGCACTAGTCCCACCCGTACACTCTTTTCCTATTCCGTAGTAGAGACCTAATAGTTAGATATATTCTTAGGCCCAGGTATACCTTCATAGGAGGCCATAAAAGACACAGTTTCGAGAAAAGACGGGTGCATAAGTTGAGTAACAAGCAGAGCAACGAGTACCTGTACGTGACAAGCACTGCTATAAAGATACTAGAGA
>JALUDS010000070.1:0-34192 GCA_027043945.1 Acidilobaceae archaeon | reverse complement strand
GTTCTTGAAGCTGCGATGCGCATAAAAGAAAGCAGTGAAGACGACCTGATGAAAGTCTTGGAGCCACTTATTGGGGCGAATAATAATATAGCCGAGCTATTTTGGCGAGATTTAACGAGAAAGAAGACAGGGTATTCGAATGTCATATTTTCGCCTGGGCTTCCCGGGGAATTCGACATTATATATTTCTAGACGAATATAATTTGTGGGGGAACAAAAGACATGGCCACCACACAGAACAAGTGCAAATCCATTGTAGTGAAATTTGGTGGAAGCGTCATCACAGATAAATCGAAAAGCTACACGATAAAACACGACGTTCTCGATAGACTAGCAAAAATAACAAAGGAATACTTGGAGGAAGGAGGAAAAATCGCGATAGTACATGGAGGAGGAAGCTTCGGACACCACGAAGTAAAGAGAATAGAAGACGAGAAAGGAGTCCTAGAATCATCTGATGCTCCACAAATACAATACTCGATGCTCCTGTTGGCCCTAGAAGTATCAAAGACCCTCCTGAAACACGGCATACCGGCCGTACTACATCCTCCACATACGCTCTGCGATAAACCTACTGTAAAAGACTGTAGAATGTCGCCAATAATACGAGATTATGCACAATCGCTCGTACCCGTAACTTACGGGGATGCAATACCTTATGACGACAAGATCTATATTATAAGCGGAGATGATCTGGCGGCAGCCCTCGTATCAATACTCAACACTGATTGCCTAGTATACGTTATTGATGAGCCGGGAGTAATGACAAGCGAAGGCAAAATCCTAGAAACACTCACGAGCTTAAAAGATCTCGAATTAAGAGAAGATAACAAGATAGATGTAACGGGAGGTCTTCGCAAGAAACTCGAGACAGCACTAGAACTATCCCATCATTACAGGGGGACAATAATAATAACTAATCCAGACGGCTTCGAGAAAATCCTTAAAAGACAAGATATCAAAAGCGTAGGAACCGTTATTCGCGCTACTAGATCGGAGGACTAGAAAAATGGACGACAAGCACAAACTCACGCTCTCGAGAAAACTAGACCATATACGCATAACGCTAGAAAGAAATGTTGAGTCAAAAGAATCAACTCTCCTAGAATACGTCAGGTTCGTCCATGAACCACTTCCGGAGTACGATCTTGAAGATGTATCCTTGGAGACCTCTTTCTGCGGGAAGAAACTTGGAGCACCATTAATGATCACAGGTATGACTGGTGGACACCCTGAAACAAAGAAGATAAACGAATCCTTGGCTCGTATCGCCGGAAAGCTTGGGCTTGCTATTGGAGTAGGTAGCCAAAGACCAGCGTTGAAAGATCCTAGCCTCGCCGAAACATACAGGATTATGAGGGAAGTCGCACCAGAAGCATTCATCGTCGCCAATATAGGAGCCCCTCAACTCTCCCTGAAGGAATATGGTATAGAAGAAGCACAGAAAGCTGTCGACATGATTGACGCTGATGCTCTGGCAATACACCTAAACGTGGGCCAGGAGGTATTCCAACACGAAGGCGATCCATACTACAGGGATGTAATCTCCAGAATAGTAGAGATATCCGAGAACCTTACCGTTCCAGTGATAGTGAAAGAAACAGGAGCAGGATTATCCTATAGAACGGTCCGCGTACTTTACAGAATGGGAATAAAATGCTTCGACACAGCTGGCCTAGGAGGAACGAGCTGGATAAAAGTAGAGGCCCTAAGAGCACCAAACACTGAAAACTATAGGTCACCCGGCCGTCTAGCAGATTACTGGGGTAATCCGACTGCTATATCCATAGTAGAGACGAGAACAGCCGCTCCTACAGCCTGGATAGTAGGAAGCGGAGGGATAAGAGACGGATACGACGCAGCTAAAGCAATCGCTTTAGGAGCAGATATCGCGGGCCTAGCACTCCCCGCACTAAGGATCCTGCTGAGAGGAGGAGAAGAAGCACTGGAAAGGTACTTACTCGATGTTCTCTACCAGATTAAATCAGTAATTTTAATGACGGGAGGGAGAAGAACCTCAGATCTTTGGAGAGCAAGGCTTAGTATTTGGGGCAGGCTAAGCGATGAACTAAAAAGTCTGGGAATTGACCCTATGAAATATTTGCTGTTCAATAGACTTAGACCCTTGGTGGAACGATGAGCGCCTTCACAATACTGGAAGAATACAGGTCAAAATATGAGTCTCTCGTGAATTGGTTCATGTATAGTGAACTCGCTGTCGGGGCTCCCGAGGACCTCTACAGGGCCGCGTTCCATCTGATTAAGGCTGGCGGAAAAAGATTCAGGCCAATGATAGTCCTCAGTACTGCTAGGATGCTCGGTGGAGAACAGGCAGAGACACGTGCTCTCCCACTTGCATCAGCTGTAGAAATCCTCCATAATTTCACCCTTATACACGACGATATCATGGATGACGACGACTTCCGACGAGGAGTACCAACCACGCATAAGATATGGGGAGTACCTTTCGCGATTCTCGCAGGTGACCTCGACTATGCCCTAGCCTATAAGTCACTACTCATGTCAAAGAAGTATGGTCTACAACAAGAACGAATACTAAGAGCAGTGGTAATACTTACTGAGGCAACGATAAAAGTCTCGCAGGGACAGGCATACGATATGAGATTCGAGAAAGAGCAAAACGTAGACTACAACGACTATCTAGAAATGATATATCTTAAAACCGGAGCACTGATAGAAGCTTCAGCCAAGCTAGGCGCAGTAGCCGCCGTCGACGAACCCAGCCTCATCGAAAAACTAGGAGACTACGGTAAATTCGTAGGAATAGCGTTCCAGATAAGAGACGATATACTAGGAATATATGGAGACCCATCCAAGACAGGAAAACCCGTATACAGTGATTTAAAAAGAAGCAAGAAAACCCTTCTCCTCTTATATTCATATCAACACGCAGACGGGAGAGACAAAGAGCTTCTAGAAAAAATACTGAAGAGACAAAAGCTCAGCGAGGAAGAGTACGCAGAAGCGGCAGATATAATTAAGAGAACAGGAGCATATGAGTATGCCCAATCTCTTGCAACTAAACTAGCAGAAAACGCTGTAAGGATACTCAATGATATTACAGCAGTGGACGAGAAAGCGAAAGAAGCTTTACGCGAACTAGCAGAGTTCTCTGTAAAGAGGGAAAAATAAACAGGCAAATGATGCTAGTGATCTAGTGGAGGAGTCATAACTATGGATGAGCTAAGAGACCTCGTATATGGCTATGCGCTGAAAAATGCTGTAAAACACGGAGGACAGGCGAAGCCCGGCAGTGTTGTTTCAATGATACTCTCTGATCGACCAGAGCTAAAACCCAGGGCGAGAGACATAGCAAGACTAGCAAAAGACATTGTCGAGGAAGTGAATAAATTACCAGTCAACGAGCAAAAAAGAATACTAGAAGAAAGATACCCCCACTTACTAGTCGAAGAGGAAAAAACAAAAGAAAAAGAAAAAACGCTACCACCACTACCTAACGCTGAAAAAGGAAAAGTAAAGACTAGGTTTGCTCCCAATCCTGACTTCGTGATACATCTTGGAAACGCCAGACCAGCAATACTAAGCGACGAATACGCTAAGATGTATGACGGCAAGATGGTTCTTAGATTCGAAGACACTGATCCACGCACAAAAAAGCCCCTGCGAGAAGCCTATGATCTAATCAAAGAAGACTTGAAATGGCTTGGAGTGAAATGGCACGAGGAATATATTCAGAGCCAGAGAATGAGCATCTACTATGATATAGCCAGAGAACTCATAAGAAGGGGATGTGCGTATATAGATCTATGTAAAGAAAAATCCCGCGAACTACTCCGAGCCGGTAAAGCATGCGAAACAAGAAATAATCCAGTTGAATGGCAGCTCGAGCACTTCGAGAAAATGTTGAACGGCGAATACAATGAAGGAGAAGCCGTACTAAGAATAAAAACAAAACTAGATCATCCTAACCCAAGCGTACGAGATTGGGTTGCCATGCGAATAATTGACACAGTAAAGAACCCACATCCACTAGTTGGGAGTAAATACACGGCATGGCCAACATACAACTTTGCTGTAAGTGTAGACGATCACCTAATAGGGATAACACATGTCCTAAGAGGAAAAGAGCATCAAGTGAACACCGAGAAACAACTCTACATTTATAACTGTATGAGATGGCGTCCTCCAGAATTCATACACTTCGGCCGATTAAAACTTGAAGGATTCATAATGAGTAAGAGCTACATACGAAGACTCATGGAGGAGAACCCCGATAAGTTCCTAGGATACGATGATCCTCGATTCGGGACAATAGCCGGATTACGTAGAAGAGGCATTACACCCGAAGCGATAAGAACCGTAATATTAGAAGTAGGAATAAAGCCTGGTGATGCGAAACTCAGCTGGGCAAATCTAGCCAGTGTAAATAGAAAAATACTAGACGACAGAGCGGATAGAATAATGTTTATAGACGAGCCAATAGAACTAGTAATAGAAGCAGACAAGTGCCTGGAAGCAAAAATACCCTATCATCCTAACAGGCCCGAGAAAACAAGGACGATCAAGATATGTCCAGGCGATAAAATCTATATTAATAAGAGAGATAAAGCCGACGAAGTCAGACTCATAGGTTTAGGAAACTTCAAACTTGAAGAAAACAAAGCTGTCTTCACAGGCGAAAGCCTAGAATATGCCAGAAACAAGAAACTCTCAATAATACAATGGACTCCTGTTGCTCAAAGCGTTAGTGTAGAGGTTCTTGTGCCAAAAGAGCTCGAGTTAATACGGGTGCAAGGATATGCCGAGCCTGCGATTAGAGAATACAAGGTAGACGATAAACTCCAGTTCATACGATATGGCTTCATACGTATCGATTCTATCGGAGAAAAATACGTGGTCGTTTTTTCACATAAATAATGATCCTGTGTGGCTTGTTACTTTCCCTTAACTATCTCATCTGTGAAATACGTTATGAAAGGCATCGCGACTGCTGGTACTGCGAAGAAGGCAAGCATAATGATCATTATTATTCCTAGATCGATAGATACAGATAGGAGCATTCCCGAAACCTCTATGTTCTCAACAGTAATCACGCCGGTACCAATAAACGATAATGCATATAGAAATGCTAGTAGATTGCCTGCAGAGGAGAGGATTGGGCGGAATATAGTACCCTTTAATGCCTTTGATGCAACCGAGAGTCCTAGAACAGTGAAGAGTATAGCATAATATTTGGCTGAATACATTTCAATCGGTACCTGTGGGCCTCCACCGTATTTTTGTAGCAATAGGTTAAACAAGACCGGCAGCACGTAGAGAAATATAACTATCACGAGAAGAGCGTCAAGTATACCGCTAATAGTGTTTCTAACCATTTGTTTCCAGAACTTCTCCTCTTTAGCCACCATAAGAAACCACCATGCCTTACGTCGTCTTTGTGAGATTTACTGATACCTTGTAAAGGCCATAGACACTGCCCTCAATGTGAATAGTATAATTCGCAGGGTCAAACCTATCTAGAGGCACACCTATTTCAACAACGTCTCCTTGATTCAATACTTCTCCATCCGTAGAGCCTACGAGTTCTCCATTGGAATAGATAGATATTGTATAGTTCTTTAGAGGTGCTGAGACATTATAGTCAAATACAAATAATAGAGTGTTATCGGAGACCCGAGTAGTTATCTGTAGTCCATCGACGGTTTCAACAAACTGTATCAGGGGCACGACTGCAATTGCTAGAAGCAGTATACCGGCGATCTGTATTAGTAATGTGAGGAACCGCATTAGCCCCACCGATCCATTATTTTTCGGTAGGGCATTTCTTTACTAGATCGACTCCTCTCCCCAAGATTATTGCTCCTGCCGCCAGAGCTATCCCAAGGAAGGCGATTTTCACTAGGAGGTTGATTAGTACCTGTGCACTTATTCCTAGAATTACTGCAGCATTCTGTTCTGTTATCTCTGTTGCTAGCTGGTATTCATTATACATCTTGTATCCAGCGGCGAAAACTACAAGCAACAGTATAACTCCTAAAACGATGAGTCCTAGTCCAATTGCAAGGCCTCTATCGCTTATCAAGCTACTAGACACCTCGATTCCCATCTTGCTATTAGTTATATAATGGTTCCAGCCAATATATTAGATTTAACAATGATCCATGTATTCAATAACAAGAGGGTATTTTGTATAGTTAATAGTTAGAGGGAAAACTCTACATTATATTTTATCGTGTCAAGCAATACAATGATCTTTGGAGGATAGAGGTTGAAGAAAGAGTTCAAGGTAAGTAGATCCGAATACGAGCTACTGAAAAAACTTGCAAGGATCGGAATAGAAGAAGCTGATATAGAGGAATTAGCCAGAGAACTTGGCGTCAATAAATCTACGTTAGAGAGTCTTCTAAGACTCCTAGCCGAAAAAGGAGTTATAGGAATAGAAGAAACAGAAGAAATCAGTTACTCGTTGACCAATAAGGGAGAGGAGGCTCTAAGCCAGGGACTTCCAGAGGAGCAATTAATTGATTTGATTCTATCAGGTACTTCTAGCCTAGAGGAAATAAGGTCGAAGCTAGGCAATATAGCCGGTATTGCTATAGGGCAGGCTCTCAAAAAGAAATATATAATGATTAAAGACGGAAAAATTGTTTTACAAGTAGATCCCGATCAGGCAAAGAAAGAGATCAGCAATCTTAAAATGATACTCGAAAAAATCCCCGAAGGAATAAAAAAAGTCCCCAAAGACTTGCTGAAAAGAGGCCTCGTAAAGAAGACTAGGATAAAGAAAGAAAGAGTAAAGATCCTCGTACCGCTAGACGAGGTCCTCGATAACGTTGTTGTTGAAGTATCTGCCCTTACAAGGGATTTGATAAGGAGTGGAGAGTGGAGGCAAGTAGCATTAAAGAAATATGACATTACCGCGCTTCCGCCCCGAGAATATCCTGCTAGGAAACATTATCTATCCGAGTTCATTGAAATGCTTAGGGATATATTGAAGGAAATGGGTTTCAAAGAAGTAGAAGGCCCAATAATTGAGCTTGAATTATTCAACTTCGACCTACTATTCCAGCCACAAGATCATCCTGCTAGAGAAATCCATGATACTCTCTGGATAAAAGAAGGACGGGTCAGAGAAGTGATACCAGAAGAGCTACTAGATAGGGTAAGCAGAGTCCACAGTTCTGGATGGAGATACGAGTGGAGTGCCGATATTGCGAGAAGACTCGTCTTAAGGAGTCAAACAACTTCCGTCTCGGCAAGAATACTGGTATCAAAGCCAAAGCCGCCACTACGAGTATTCACACTGGGCAGAGTATACAGGAGCGATGTAGTAGATGCTACACACCTCCCAGAATTCCACCAGCTAGACGGTCTGGACGGCGATAACGCATACACGTTCAGGGATCTTTTAGGCGTTCTCAAAGAAATATCGGAAAGACTAGGATTCGAGATTAAATTCAAACCAGGATACTTCCCCTTCACAGAGCCTAGCGTGGAAGGATACGTACGACTCCCCAATGGCAAATGGCTAGAACTATTTGGTGCAGGCATGATGAGGCCCGAAGTCCTCGAAATGGCAGGAATAGATTATCCAGTGGGTGCCTGGGGATTCGGAGTCGAGAGACTAGCTGCCGCTTACTATGGTCTAACGGATATCAGACATCTCTACACAAAAGATCTCCGCAGAATTCAGCTCTCAAAAATCAAGCTCTAGGAGGTGTAACAGGGATGCCAGTGCTTAAATTCAAAATAGACTATCTCCTCAAAAACATACCATACGCAGACTTAGAAACTATAAGAGATGCATTGTTCAGACTCAAATGCGAGACCGAGATCCTGGAAGACGGATTCCTAGAAGTAGAGATAAACCCGGACAGACCCGACATGTATAGCTTAGAAGGACTAGTCCGTGCAGTCAAAGGACTCCTAGGAACCGAGCGCGGATGGTCAAGACCATCAACACAAAATACCAGTATAACAGTAGAAGTATCTAACGTAGAGACGAGACCATATATCGCCGCGGCAGTGGTGTACAATGTCAATATTAGAGACGACGAAGATCTGAGACAATTAATCCAGTTCCAAGAAAAACTCCACGATACTATCGGAAGGCGAAGAAGGAAAGTGGCTATAGGCTTCCACGATCTTGACAAACTTCCAAGCAGACAATTATACTATAAAGCATTACGAATCGATGAGATAGAATTCCCACCTCTAGGAATCGGCTATGCAAAGAAAGCATCGAAAATACTGGTCGAAACAGAGCAGGGCCAGAAATATGGATACATATCTCTAAAAGGCGAACTCCACCCCTTCCTCTTAAGCGGATCAGATGTAATAGCAATGCCACCAGTAATCAACTCTAATATTACAAGAATAGAGGTAGGAACAAAGCATCTATTCATAGACGTGACTGGAACAAACAAAGAAGGGGTAGAAAAAGTACTCGATATAATAGTAAGCAATCTTGCCGAGAGAAAAGGAGCATCTATCGGCCAAGTACAGGTACTCTATAACGGTGCACAGACAACGTATCCCTCTCTCAAAACTGTGGAGACGGTTCTAGACCTAGACTATGTAAATAATATACTCGGATACTCGCTAGAGCCTCATAGAGCTATCGAACTCTTAGGCTATATGAGGTATAACGCGTACTTCATGGAAGGTAAACGTGTACGGGTTGAAATTCCACCATTTAGAGCAGATTATATCTCCCCAATAGATCTAGTAGAAGATATAGCCATAGCCATAGGGTACGAGAAACTTCAACCCCGCAGACCAGAAAAATACACTAGAGGCCAGCTACTCTATAAGAACGAGATAAAGAGAACACTACGAGACCTACTAGTCGGAATGGGATTCACAGAAGTAATGCAACTCAGCCTCGTCAGCCCTGACGATGTCGAACTCATTCCCAAGAAACCAATATTCATCAAAAACCCTGTCCAACGAGACTATAGTGTTTTGAGAACAGACCTAATAATTTCCCTACTTGGCGTGCTGAGGCAAAACCAACTTCTCAAGAAGCCCGTAAAACTCTTTGAGATAGGCAGAATAGCATATCTCGCGGAAAACCAAGAAATAGTGGAGAAAGACATGATAGCACTAGCGGTAATGGATGATGAAATGAGCATAGAAAAAATACAGTCTCCCCTATACACGCTCCTTGATATACTAGGAATAGAGTACTCTGTAAGCTCAGAATGCACAGAGCAGATCTTCATACAAGGTAGATGTGGATCACTCATGCTAGGAAATCAGAAACTAGCAGAATTCGGCGAAGTAAATCCTGAAATATTGGAGAAACAGAACATAGAGTATCCAATAGCATATGCTAACATCGACTTAGAGGTGCTGACAAAGTGGAGCTCCAAGACACTCCACCGCCAGTGAAACTTCCATTAACGTGTATAGGCTTCAGGAACGTTAGGAGACGTGTAATAATACAAGGAGAAGAGTACCCTATAGCGTTGGACGCCGAGATAGATGCATGTATATCTATAAACGGTGAAAGACGAGGAGCACATCTATCTAGGAACTATACAGCAATAATCGAGACACTTCACGATATAAACGTTGGTAAAAGCATCGAACAGTATCTTTATAGAATAGCCGAAAGCCTATTATCCCGCCACCAATATGCGACTAAAGCAACAGCGACTCTAAGAACGACGTACCATACCAAGATCTCTTTTTACGAGATATCGGGAGTAGAACCGGTACAAGTAGAAGTATCAGTAGAGCTTGAACGTGAGAAAAAGACGCCGAAATGGTCTGTGTCTGTAGGATTATATGGTTTAAGTGTCTGTCCTAGTGCGCAAAGCACAATTAAGGAAAAACTAGGATATAATGACCTCCTAGCCCCCAGCCATAGTCAAAAGGTCTTCGCTAAACTAGTCATAGAGCATGGAGAGGACAGGATTATACGTATCGAGGATCTCGCAACAGTACTTGCACGCGCGTTTTCAGCCCCAGCTTTTAGTTTTCTTAAACGAGACAAGGAAGCCCAACTGATAATATATGCGCATAGGAGGCCGAGATTCGCGGAAGATATAGCAAGATACGCGTTACTATATGCGTATAATTTATTGAGAGAGAAGAACTTCTCCAGGAATACAATCATAAGGGTCGATGTGGAAAGCATAGAAAGCATACATCCGCAAAATGTATATGCGTCGCTGACGTTGAGCATTAGTGAAATAGAAGAATTACTCGATGGGTCTGACAGGTATCTCGACGAGCAACATTGACTCGTAATATGACTTAATTCTACCTCCCAGTTTTTTCACAAGCTTGTACGCCTTCGTGTTCTCTGGCATGATATATCCATACACGTACTTTACTCCATTTTCATGCAACGCTTTATTTAGTGTATATGCGATTTTGGTTCCTAAGCCTCTTCCCTGGAATTTCTCTAGAACAACGATGCCGGCTTCTGCTTTGGTCCGATCTTCTGCAGGAATAGCCTCTGCAACTCCTATTATTTCTCCTGTATCAGCTCTCTCCGCGACAATGACGTAGGCAGGATTGCTCAATATCTTCTCCACGTATGGTTCAAAATATCTAACAATAGAAAAGAAACGAGTGTATATTGTTTCTGTACTTAGCTTCTCATAGAACCCGATTAGCTTCTCTTTATCACTGGGACAAGCGCCTCTTAATACAACGGGGATTGTCTTACCATTAATTATTATATTGATTTTGTCGAAAACCCGTCCACAAAGAGGACATGCCTTAATAGTACTAGTCTTATGCATAGTTGAAACCCATTAATTATATCATAGTGAGGCAGGGAATATAATTAGTAGAAAAAACTATAACAATGCAAATAGATGAATGCGTCAAATAAGGATTAGTCAGGGTCGTGATGGATGATACTGAGACTCGTAGTTAAAAAGACGGCTTTCATTGAGAGTAAGGAGATAAGGACAGGACTGCTCTCTGAAGGATACATGATCGACATGTATAGTGTAGAGCCTTCATATCTTCTATTGCAGTATCCGGAATCAATCGAGGTAACCAAAGGTGAACTAGACAGGTTTTATCGTGTAAAAAGGGGTCCATGGATACAATATTGTCGCTGGCATAGCGGACCCATAGACCGTAAAGACGATCCCTTGGAGCGAATATATTGTAATATAAATAGTGATAGTTACTGTAGGCAACATAAGAGAACTACTAGAGCATTATATGAGCTCTGCGTTACACTACATGGGGATAAAGGCCTAGAAATCTGTAAGCTCCTCGATAAGAAAGTATCAACGGAATACGTGGTTTATCTTACAGACTTTGGAGGATCAAAGCCAAAAGTTGGAATGACGAGGAGTTTTCGTTTTGTAGAAAGGCTAGCAGAGCAGGCCCATATAGTAGCAACACCCCTTTTAACCACGAACTCGGCATATGAAGCGAGAAGACTAGAGATTAAGATAAGTGCAAGCGGACTGGCTCAAGAAATAAAGCGTCGGACATTAAGAGTCAACAGGAGTATAGGTGAATCAGCAGCTCGTTTGAGTTACTGGGCTAAACGTATATCTGAGGCTCTGGGAATAGACTGGGGAGGTAGACTTCTCAGGGTAACTCCTCCAGACGATCTCCAATACTATATGCAAACTGATCCTCAAAAGATAGCTGGCATGCCATTTATTGTCAAGGGTTTCTGGGGAGGATACCTGTTGGTTGAGGCGAGAGAAGGACGGAAGTACGCCATAAATACTAGAGTGTTGCAGCATAGGGATTCATTAGATTTTCTTGACTAGAGCGTCTAAAAGTATTCTGAATACTCTTCTAGCAATATCGTTTACTGCGTCTGGCTCTAGGAATTTCTCGTTTTTATCCAAAGGATTATTCGTTATGATCAATACTGATAGTGAGCGGTATCCTCTTATGTGCTGGACACCATATAGTGCGGCTGTCTCCATTTCAACTGCTAGTGTCCCTGATCTAGATGCCTCGCTGAGGATATCAGGGTTTTCGCCATAGAAGGAATCACTGCAGAAAACAGGGCCTATATGGGTTTTGAAGTCTTCTTCGGCTTCTAGTTTCTTGTATACTTGCCATAGAAGGCGGGGGTCAGCAGAGGTACTTGGAGGTACCTTGTCATAATACAGGGATAAACCGCATGTTCCGGGCAAATAACTGGCACCACTGGCTAGGACAATGTCTCCTACCCGTATATCGTTGTTTAACGATCCTGCCGTTCCTAGACGGACGAAAGTTCTCGTTCCAAGCATGAAAAGTTCCTCGACTAAGATAAGCATACTGGGGCCCCCAATACCGTGGCTAGCAACCGTTACGGGGGATCCCCGGTATTTTCCTGTATAAATAATGTATCCCCTCTTTTTATTGATAAGACGCGCCTCCTCTAATTCTCTGGATAAGGCCTCGGCTCTTCCAGGATCTCCCATTATGATTGCTATGCTGGCTACATCAGACGACTGGGCGTTTATATGTATTGGTTTTCTCCTCATATGATTGTCACCACGAGTCTCCGTATTATAATATGATCCGTCTCAATCATAAATTATAGTTGGACTAACGATGGTGTATACACAATGAAAATAACCAGTATTGATCTAGGAGCTACCAACACGAGAATAGGATACTTTCAATACGATAAGGAAGAGTCCTTCTACAAATTCGCCACAATTAGAACAGTCGACGGAGCAAAACTGGCAGGCTGGCTAACGAGAAAAGTTTTAGAGCTATCTCCTTGGAGTAGTCACCCAGATATCATAGTTATATCGTCCTTTGGCCCTATAGATTATCGGTCTGGAGCTATAGTAGAGCCGCCTAATTATCCTGCTAGGCATATACCTCTGAGAGAAGAATTCGAGTCTACCTTCAAAAACAGTATAATCCTCCTCGTGAATGACGCCGTGGCAGGAGTATGGTCCGAGTACTTGGGATACGCGATTAATAAAAACATAAGGGATCTGGCATATGTGGCTGTCGGGACAGGAATAGGTGTAGGGGTAATCATAGGAGGAACACTACTACTAGGAAGACGAGGAGACAGCCATGAAGCTGGCCACATAGTCATAGATTACAGGTCAAGCATAGAATGTGGGTGCGGAGGTATAGGCCACTTCGAGGCCCTCTATAGGGAAAAAGGGAAGCCGGGAAGCAGTACATTATACAATATTCTGGCTGCAGGTATCGCAAGCATAGTCTCGTGCTATGATCCAGAACTGGTAGCTCTCGGTGGTGGGGCAATAATAAGAGGGCTTGATACGAGGAGACTAGCAAGCCTTATAGCGGATTATTCATTTAACCGCAGGATACCAATCGTAAAACTGCACACATATGGTGAGAAAGCTACAATATATGGGGGTATGTATATCGGTTTACGGCCTCCAAAGCAACTATTAGAACTTAATGGATGGTGACCTACCACGAGGCAGAAGAAGATACTCTGGCTGCGCTCTGATCCAAAAGGGTTTAGATATCTAGGCTACATGAGCCGCATATTGGAAGCCCAAGGAATAGAGATCGAGATCCCTTACCCGTTTACAGGACTCCGCGGAGATATTGCGGTTTTTAGAACACCTAGAGACCCCGAATTTTATTACTACATCAAGGACTTGGACGAGAAGGGTATACCCTATATAGTCGAACTTGACCCGCTAAGGGCCATCTCTCTATCCTTGATTTATCCTAGAAGTCTGTTTTTCAAAGTTGTTATCGGTATCGATCCAGGCGACCGATGTGGACTTGTCCTATTAGGGGACGGTGTTTTGCTCTACAGTGAAAAAGTACAGTGTAATATTATAGGAGAAAGGATCCGAGAGTTATCAGGATTAGTTGAAGCTCTCGAGTACAGAGTATATATCGGGGGAGGAACCGGAATAGACACTGCGTTATCTTCGCTAGAGAATAAGGGAATCAAGTATCGAATAGTAGAAGAATATAAGACAACTAAAGATCCTTCAAACGGACCAATAACTTCGCTGCTCAAAGATAAAGATCTTGTAGCAGGATACACTATAGCGGTTCGAGGGGAGAGTCTGTGGGCTACTCGTCTCTAGAAGGATTCATTGAGAAGACAGGTTTCCTTGATTATCGAAGTAGGATTCTAAGGAGAGAGTATGAAGCATCGCTTCTCTTGAAAAGAACACAGGGTAAGGATAAACCAGTTTTGTTTAGGGTTGAGGGTACCAAGGTAGACGCCGTTGGAAATATTGTAGACACGCGAGAAAGGCTTAGAACGGCTTTAGAGGTGGAAAACGACGAAGAAGCCTATACAAAGCTAATGGAGTCATTGAATCCAGACAAGTCGAAAGTAATCGGTTTCGAGGACGACAGGTATAGAGAACTGGATGGGGGCTTGTTCTCGCTTCCAGCCATAAAGTTCTACGAACGAGACGGCGGACTATACTTTACTTCTACCATTGTAGCGGCATGTGTAAATGACATTTGTAATGCCAGCATACACAGGATAATGGTTGTCGGCGACAAAGAGGCCCGAATACGTATTGTGCCTAGACACCTATGGAAACTTTACAGTGAAAGAAAAGCACGGAACGAGCCTCTCCCAGTAACAATAGTTATGGGGGTTCATCCAGCCTATATGATAGCCTCAGCTACTTCGCCGCCACTTGGAGTCTATGAATTCGACATAGGTAGCCAGATCCTCGGCGGAGAAGAACTAATGGAGAGCCCCCTAAATAGGACTCCCGTCCCACGTGGGGCCTCTATAATAATAGAGGCGAGGCTAATGCCGGAAATGGCCGATGAGGGTCCATTTACCGATATTCTACTTCTCTACGATAAAGTAAGAAAACAACCCGTTCTCAAAGTAGACAGAATATATGTTTCGAGAGAGTGGCCACTAGCACACGTTATCCTTAGTGGAGGCCTAGAACACCTACAACTAATGGGGTTCCCTAGAGAAGCACAAATATGGCAGGCTGTATCTAAAGTCGTACCCAAAGTAAAAAGCATCAAGCTAACTCCGGGAGGAGGAGGCTGGCTCCACGCAGTGATAAGTATCGCTAAGAATCATCCTGGAGACGGCAAAAACGCGATACTAGCTGCTTTTGCAGGTCATCCAAGCTTAAAACATGTGGTTGTCGTCGACACAGACATAGACGTGAACGATCCAGAAATGGTCGAATGGGCCATAGCTACACGGTTCCAGGCGGACAGAGACCTGGTAATAATAAGAGAGGCTCGTGGATCAACACTGGATCCAAGCGGGCGAGACGGCTATACTGCGAAGATGGGTATTGATGCTACAATAAAAGGAGATAACAAGGAGAAATATGAAAGAGCCAGAATTCCAGGTGAATGAGTCGTTGATGCTGACCAAAGAGGAGGAAGAAATACTATCTGGAAAACACGGTGAAGCTAAGGCTAAGGCTCTCGAAGTAATAATAAGAGTCGCCGAATCCTTAGACGTAAAACGCCTGGTTAAAATCAAGCACGCACATATCTCAGGCGTATCATATGGAACTATTGGAGAACCTGGACTCGCGTTCATAAAAGAACTCTCAAGCCTCGGAGCCAAAGTATCAGTTCCATCCTCTCTAAACCCAATCGGATTCGATGAATCAAACCCCTTCGATCAAGAAGTGCTATACATAACGCGGGACTTCTACCGAGGACAAATGGAAATACTCGAGAATCTAAAAAAGATGGGGATAGATCTATTATTGACATGTACCCCCTACTACACAACCTTCTTCAGAAAATACGGTCTCAGATCAGGAGACCATGTTGCCTGGGGAGAATCCAGCGCAGTTGCATATGCGAACTCCTTCCTGGGCCTAAGAACCAATAGAGAAGGAGGACCACTAGCCTTAATGGCCGCAATAGCAGGGAGAACATATTATTACGGTATGCATATTCCCGAAAACAGAGTGCCCAGAGTCAAATACATAGTAGATCTCAACGATCTAGGCTATAACGAGGTCACACTTTCACTAGTAGCAGAGTATATTGCCAGCATACACGAAGACGAGTCTCCCCCTCTCCTGCATCTTGATCCGAGGAATATCAATGATACGACAAAGAGAGAGATAGCGGCGACCCTCGGTGCCGCGGGAAACATAGCGATGATCGCTATCCCAGGAATCACTAAAGAGGCCGACCAAGCAGATATACAGAAGACTATTATGGTAAAGGATAACATGATCATGGCACGTTATAAGGAACTTGTACAAGACCAGAACACTAATCCAGACTACTATTTCATAGGATGCCCTCATGCATCTGAAGAGGAGTTGGAGATGCTCTCAAAGATAAAAAGAGGAGACAAACTAATCGTCACGCTTTCCCGTGACGTCTATTCACGGAGAATGGATCTGGTACAGAATTTGGTTAACAAGGGAGCCACAGTCCTTCGAAGCACTTGTCTAATAGTCAGTAACCTTAGATCCAAAAACCTAATGATAGCCACTAACAGCTACAAGGCATACTTCTATCTGACACGGAAAGGCGTCAACGTATCACTTATCGATATAAAAAGCATCGTTGAAAGATTAGGAGGCTGAGAACTATGAATATTGAAAAGCTAAAGCCAATTCTACCAGGGGAATTCACAGGAGAAATAGTGAAAGTTGAGAGACTAAGCTTCTATGGAGAAGTCGATGCTAAGCAGGGAAAGCTCTATGACGGTAGAAGTATTAAAGGCAAAGTTCTAGTTATAATGAGTTCTCGAGGAAGCACGGTTGGCTCATATATTATCTACGGGCTAAAATACTATGGTAATCAACCTCTAGGTATTGTAATGGTTAAAAGCGAGCCGATAGTGATTGTTGGGTCAATTATCTCGGGCATACCATTATTCGAGGGATTGCCCGTTGATGTTTTCAATAAGCTAAGAGACGGATGTATATTGAGTGTCGATAAGGCTGGAAACTTAAGAATTCTCGAGTGCTGAAAGGACCTTTTCTAGAATTTCCCTAGAGACGCTCTCAACAGGTCTTTCCTCTGGTTCAGATGCTTTGACACGAATAATTTTTACTCCATTCTGCTTAGCGATTTCTAATACGCGTTGGAAATTTTCCTTGATCACACTTAAACGTTCTCTTGTCTCATAGGCTTCTATCTTTGTCCTAGATGTAATTCTTCTTATAGCGGTTTCCACATCTACATCAATATAAACTATTATGCTTGCCTCGGGAACCATGCTATTGACGCCCCATACCCAGTCTATACTTGTAAAGGATCCCTGATAGGCTATGCTCGAATACTTGTATCTATCGGTTACAACTATATAGCCCTGTTCCAGGGCCCCACTGATTCCGCCACCAGGCAAATCAGGGTCTTCGAAGTAGTGCCATACTCTATCCGCGGCAAATAACAATGCTAGAAGCCTGCTATCGGGATTAGGCAATGCTAGAAATTTCCTAATTAGCTGGCCCACAGGCCCATAGGTAGGTTCCTTCGTGTAGACCGATCTAAAACCCAGGCGAGACAAAGACTCTACAAGTAGCTTTGAATGAGTAGTGAGGCCGCTTCCATCTATACCTTCTACTGCGACTAGTACTCCTTTTTCCACTACTAGACACCGTTAGGGCTCTTTCCAGGCGTAGTTCTAAATTGTCGATAACAGTATATAGGTTTGCTATGCCAATAGATATTATACTAGAAGAAACAAGATGTCTATCTAATACCCTTTCCATTGAGGGTAACCAACATCTCTAGAGGAATAGTCTTCAGCACGGTGAGAATGTATTGGACGTAGTATTCCAGTTACTCGATATATCATACGAGGTTGAGGGAGGCTCACCAGTAATAATTCTATGGGGAAGAACCGAGGAGAATAGCAGAATAGTAATTAGGTATAGGGGATTCCATCCATACTTCTATGCGGTACTAGAAGACCCTTCCAAGATCGAAGACGTCACACGTAGAATAAAGGCGCTCTCAGAGTCGTCCAGCCCCATAATCAAAGTAGAACCTGTAAAAATGAGATACATAGGAAGACCCATTGACGCGCTCAAAATAACAACCCTAATCCCTGCTCGTGTACGTGCGTATAGGGAGAAAGTCAAGAAGCTAGAAGGAGTCCTTGATGTGTTAGAGGCCGACATAAGGTTTTCGATGAGGTTTCTCCTCGACAAAAACCTGTATCCTATGAGATGGTATATGATCAAGGATATAAAAGAAGCCAATAGTGGAGCGTACAGAGTAAAACCTGTCTACGAGGCATTAAATACAGAAATAATAGAACTAGAAGAATACTCGAACAAGGACCCCTTAGAGGGTCTAAGAATCCTTGCATTCGATATCGAGGTTTATAGTGAGAGGGGAAGCCCTGATCCGCGGAAGGATCCAATAGTGATTATAGGATATATTACGTCTGATATGGAGGAGCCCGAGCTCATTATTATGAAGGGTAAAAGCGATCATGTAGTGATCCAGAAATTCGTCGAGGTCGTGAGAGATTACGATCCAGACATAATAGTCGGCTATAACCAGAACGGGTTCGACTGGCTATACCTGATAGAACGCGCGAAAATCCATGGGATAAAGCTCGACATAGGGAGAAGACTTGGTGCAACGCCCCAACCAAGCGTCTACGGCCATGTATCTGTACAAGGAAGACTCAACGTGGACCTCTATGATTTTGCCAAGGAAATACACGAGGTAAAGGTAAAAACCCTAGAAGAAGTAGCCGACTATTTAGGTATAATGAAGAAAGAGGAAAGAGTAATCCTAGAATGGTGGCATATACCCGAGTATTGGAAAGATCACGAGAAAAGAGATGTGTTATTGAGATATACAAGAGACGACGTAATCTCAACTTATAGGCTTTCGGAAGTATTCCTACCCTTTGGCGCACAGCTAAGCCAGATAAGCGGTCTTCCATTAGACCAGGTAATGGCAGCTAGCGTAGGATTCAGACTTGAATGGCGTCTTCTGAGAGAAGCCAAGAAAATGGGAGAACTGGCGCCGAATAGGGAAGAGCGACGAGAAGAGTCCTACACGGGCGCAGTAGTATTCAAGCCTGAGCCAGGTATCCACGAGAACGTGGCAGTCTTAGACTTCGCAAGCATGTATCCAAATATCATGGTAAAATACAATGTTGGGCCAGACACCCTGGTTAGGCCGGGAGAGGATATTGATCCTGATAACGTTTATACTGCGCCATTCGTCGGCCACAGATTTAGAAAGAAACCTGACGGATTCTTCAAAAGAGCAGTAAGCAAGCTACTAGATATCAGGAGGAGAATCAAACAAGAGATGAAACGATACGACCCAGATTCCCCTCTCTATAGGCTTCTAAACGAGAGGCAGAAAGCAGTCAAGATCCTCGCAAACGCTACATATGGGTACATGGGATGGACGGCTGCACGGTGGTATTGCAGGGAATGCGCTGAAAGCATAACAGCATGGGGAAGGACAATTATTCTGAAAGCGGCGGAGCAGGCCCGCAAACTAGGCCTGAAGGTTATATATGGTGACACGGACAGCCTTTTCGTAACATATGATAAGCAAAAAACGCAGAAGTTGATTGAATACGTTGAGAACGAGCTCGGTTTTGAGATAAAGATAGACAAGATATACAAGAGAGTATTCTTTACGGAGGCGAAGAAGCGTTATGCTGGACTCACAGTAGATAATAGAATAGACATCGTCGGATTCGAGGCTATAAGAGGAGACTGGAGCGAGCTTGCAAAAGAGACGCAATTCAAAGTGATAGAGATAATATTGAATAAGGGAAGCATAGATGAAGCTATCGGTTACGTTAGAAAAGTAATACAACAACTATATGATAAGAAGATAGATCTTAGAAAGCTAGTTATATGGAAGACAATAACAAAGAGGCTTAGCGAATATGTATCTGATCAACCACATGTGAATGTTGCTAGAATACTTGAGAAGATGGGCTATAAGATAGTTCCAGGGATAAAGGTAGGATACGTAGTAGTACGGGGCTCTGGATCATTATCTAAGAGAGCTCGACCCTATTTCATGGTTTCGATAGAGGACATAGATACCGAGTATTATGTGGATAAGCAAGTTATACCTGCTGCAATGAGGATACTGAAGTATTTCGGTGTAAGAGAAACACAATTAAAGACGGGAAAAAAGACAAGGAGTCTTTTAGACTTCTTCTAAGTTAGATCCGAGAAGGTAAGATACGTTATTTTTTCTGGTTTCGACTCTACCTTGCTACCAATCCGGGCACCAATAAGTATCTTGACTCCCTTCTCTTCTGCTGCTTGCATTATACGTTGTGTTATTATTCCGTCGAAGACTATTGCATGTGCGGATCCTTCTTCAAGGGATTTTATCTCGTTGAAGAGGTCTCTGACCTTTACGCGTTTTATCTCGTTCCATTTATCGTCGTAGAATATGGCTTCCAGCGTGCCTTTAAGCTCGTTTATCGTATCAATAATCGTCTTTGGTATAGCTGTTATCTCCTTTGGTACTTCGACTTTAGGTTTTGCTACAGCTTTTTCTTTCTCTGGTTTTGCTTCGGGCTTCTTTTCTACTTTCTCCTCTTTTGGTTTTTCTTTAACTTGTTTTTCCTCTGATGGTTCCTCTAATCCTAGTTGTTTTCGGACGGCATGTGCTGGAACCATTTGATTAAGGGACGATGCTATTTCTTTCCCTGTTAGCTGTTCTACCTCCATTCCTTTCGGTGCTCTGGCGACGTAGTCGACGTCTACTTGTAATAGTAGGTTCTTGAGGATTAGGTCGCCTCCGCGGTCACCGTCTACGAATGCTATGACTTTCTTCTTTTTGGCGAGTTCTTTTATTGTCTGTGGTATTTCTTCACGAGCTCCGCCCAGGGCTATTACGTTGTCGTATCCGTATTTCATTAGGTTGATTACGTCAGCTCTGCCCTCCACAACTATAACTGTGTCTGCTTTTTCAACTCCTGGAGATGCTGGTAGTTTATCTGGTCCGTATTCGATTACTTTGATTTTGGTTGGCTTGGGTTTAGCTTCTGCCTCAGTTATTTTTCGTATTAGATCTTTTACATCGGGCTCCTGTTCTTTCATTAGTTTAATAAGTTCCTTGCTCCTCTCGATTATTTTCTTGATTTTTTCTTGTCTAAGATCTTTTATCTCTTCGACTTTTATTGTAGCTGTATATGGCCCTATCCTATCAACAGTCTCTATCATTGCAGCTAGTATTGCTGTTTCTACCCGGTCAAGATTACTTGGTATCTGTATTGTTCCTATTGTTTTTGTCCCTTGATACTTGATGTCTACGTGGACTCTGCCAATCTTGTCTTTGTTCTGGAGCTCTTCTAAGTTGAAATCCGATCCAAGGAGGCCTTCTGTCTGGCCGAATATAGCTCCTATGACGTCGTGTTTGTCTACTCTTCCGTTGACCTCCAGTTTGGCTTTTATCAGATATTTCATGCTATGTTGCACCTCCGCATCCTACGTTGTTACTGTCGCGCTGTGGTCATTGTCCAACATGAATTAGAATATACAGGAGAGTATTATAATAATAGTATCATTTTGTGAGCAAAAACTAGAAGATAATTATTGGCGAGGCTTGTAGGAAGAATAGATGATGTTATTATCTGGAGATATTAGACATTATTCTCTCGATAAGGGTTCTCGTCTCGGGATCACCTAGTAGTCTGCGTCTAACAGGTTCGAGTAGTTCTACGAGTGCCTCTGCTGTTGCTTTCTTGAGATCTGCAGGGTGTAGTTTGCCTTCCTGGAAGTCTTTAATGAGGTTTTCTATTGAGCTGTATATTATTGTTCCGCCGTATTTTTCGGGTCGTTCAACTACTAGCTCAAATCCATCCCGTGCAAACAGGATATACTTGTTTATCTCTATTATTGGGTTGAGATCGACTTGTCTGGCAGGACAATAGGCTTTCTTTATTTTTCTTCGTATTTCTTCTGGTGTATCGTGGAGAAATATAGTGCTGTCCGGCTTGCTCTTGCTCATTTTCACATCGGCAAGAATGTCATCGATCTCTTTAGAGGAGTCCATTCTACCAGTGCCCTTTAGACTGCTTATAATAGGGGTATGTAGAGCGACGGGTTTCTTTACGCCGAGTTTTTCAGCTGTGTCTCTTGCGAGCATGTGGGCTTTTCTTTGATCCATTCCTCCTAGTGCAATGTCTAGGTCCATATAGAATATGTCTGCGACCTGCATTGCGGGGTAGATAAGCTTACTTGCGTCGATTTCGGCTTCACTGGACTTTCTTCCCATTATTGTGAGGGCTCTTTTTATTCTTGCTAGGCTGTTTTTCTTGGCGACTCGGATGACTAGCGACCAGTATTCTTTGTCTGAGGCTAGTTCTTCTGCATCTACGAAGTTTATTTTTTCTACTGGTATTCCTAGGGCCTCCATGGATAACCTGATTATCCTGGTCGAGGCCCTTATTAGGTTCATGTCTCCGCCTAGTTTGTCATTTATGTATGCGTGCCAGGTGGCTTCAAGGATATTGAAGTCTATTCCGGTGTTTACGAGGTCTTTTACCTTAAATACCCATACTAGCCAGCCAACATGCATTAGACCGCTCGGCTCGTAGCCTATGTATCCTTTTAGTTTCTCTCCTGATTCTAGCTTTTGTTTCAGTTCTTCTAGTGTAACCACTTCGGTTAGATTTCGGGTTATAAGCTTCAATTTATCGTCTACATCCATTTCTAGCACCTGGTCCTTACCCGTTAATGGATTAGCTGGGTTCTATTTGTTTTGCTTGTAGGAACGCCGATATTAATCTTGTTTGCTCCGGTCTCAGAGCACGTATTTTCTCGAAATATTTAATTTTATTCATAATATAGAGTTCCCATGAAGGTCGTAGAGCAAAGCAAATATAACAACCCAACCTTAAAAAACCATTTTCATACAATGTATTCATTCTATAGCCTTTCGAGAGGATATACAGTATGACGTGGGCACCGGACCAATATTTGAGAGGTGCAATAACCGGGAGACCCAGATTCTCGTCGATCCTCGTAGGCGGTCTAAGACTCCTCCTAACGCTTTCCGCGTCTCTATCGCCGACAAGAATATACTTGATGTGTTCTGTATTTATCAATCGTTTTACAGTTCTTCTAAGTGCATCAAGCTTTCTTCCAGTACACCACCGGTAACGGGGATCTGGAAGAGGCATATTCTCATGTAGTAATCCTTTATCTACATCGGCTTTGGTTTTAACGAGGTTAACTCCGAGTCTCTCTGACAAGTATTCGGCATAGTGTTCGTTTTCGACAAAGTCTATGCCAGTATCCACATATACCGCGTATATGTTTGAGGGATCGAAATACTGGGAAGCAACTATTAGTGCTGCGGCGGAGTCTTTGCCACCACTCAATGGTACGATTACTTTACTGTGTTTATCTGCATTTCTGCTTAGTATTTTGAGGCTTTCTCCTTCCAGGAGTTTTGAGACATGGCCATTGTAGTCTAGTAATCGATTTAGATCTACTGGAACAAAGTTTTCAGCCGGCCGATTATTGTTCTTATCAATAGGATTATGTAATGTGGGTCTTTGTTTACCTCTCTCAAATGTTAGCTCTATTCGTCGTAACTTGTCAAAATACACGATGTGTTTTCCTTTTGTATGCTTGAACATTACTGCTACGCCGTCCTTGTTAGAACCGGTTTCGACACCTATTCCTGAGAGTTCTGCTAAGAGCCTGAATCCATTCTTAGTCATTAAGTATGTGTCGCCTTCTGGATGTATAGGGATTTGTGGTAGAAGGGTTCCTGGCGTGTTAGCGAGTATGAATGAATCTTGATACCACGAGGTTGAGAGACGTAGGTGGGCTCTGCCCCAGTTTAATAGAGACACTATCATTTCGAGAGTGCTATTTCTCAGCTTACTGGTCTTGGCCATTATGTATGCTGTGAAAGGATGGTTTCTTGTGAGGCTCTCTATACAGGGCTCATGTTCTTTCCTACCTAGTAATATAATTGTGAATGGTTCTAGTTCCTCTTGTACTGCGTTGCAGAGTTGTTCGCCACGATATCCTCCCAGGGAGACTATTTCATAGTGATCCTTTGAATCAAGTATTCTATCTACAGCATGTTGCACTGCGCTTGCATCTTTACGGCTTCTAACTAGTATTTTCATTTTCTTCTTCGACCCGTATGCCACGGAGCATTATGAGACCTGTGGCGCCTAAAAATGCGCCTATAATTATTGAGATAAATGCCAGGCTCACCCTTATTATTTGGATTAGAAGGTCGGCACTGGATACTAAAACTAGGTAAGCATAACCCACTCCGATAAACGCTCCTAGAATAATTAGTATGATGGAGACGAGTATTGTCTTGGTATTCATCTGACCACACCTTCATTCCATGGATTAGAAAGGTAGATGATTATAATTTATCCTGGACTAGCTACATGGATATATCATGGTGTAGCATGTGGTTGATAATTCTCGCGAGAAGGGACTTAGGAGTGCCTCTATTGTAGAAGATAGTGTTGGACGCCAATATCATATAATGGTTGCGCCGGGAGAGGTATCAAGATACGTACTTTTACCTGGTGATCCGGATCGCACTGATTTAATTTCCTCTCTGTGGGATAGTAGGAAGCTCATAGCAAGCCACAGGGAATATAGAACCTATACCGGTTATTATAAGGGGACAAGGATCTCTACAACGAGTACAGGCATAGGTGCTCCCAGCACCATTATCGCGGTTGAAGAGTTACTTCGTGTCGGAGCAGATACTTTTATCCGTGTAGGAACCATGGGCGCTATAAGATCCGAGATAAAGCCCGGAGACCTAGTCATCGCGACAGGTGCTGTAAGACTTGAAGGAGCCTCTAAGGACTACGTTATACCGGAATATCCAGCTGTTGCCAATTATGAAGTAGTTCTAAGCCTAATAGAGGCAGCGGAACGCCTAGGTGCAAGATATCACGTCGGCATAGTTGCCAGTACAGATACGTTCTATCTAGGCCAGAGCAGACCCGGATACAATGGATATACCAATAGTGTGTCTGCCACGCGCCTGCCTGAACTAGCCGCTGCCAGAGTGCTAGGGTTCGAAATGGAGTCCGCTGCTCTTTTCACGGTTTCCTCTATATATGGTGCTAGGGCGGGATGCGTTTGTACTGCTATCGCAAATAGGATTACCAACGAGTTTATACCGGGTAAGGGCGTAGAATTGGCTTCGAGGGTAGCCTCAGAGGCGGTAACTATACTATCTGAGATAGATAAACGTAAAGAAGGGGTAGGGAAGAAATGGTATTATCCCAGCCTGTTCCATGGCATATAGCTGTAGGCAATATCAACTTAGACATCAGTGTATCTTTAGACTACTATCCATTGGAGGATTCCCACGTATTCGCGAGATCGTCTTGGATAGGCCTGGGAGGAGCAGCTACTAATTACGCGGTAGCAGCCGCCAGTATAGGCCATAGATCGTCGCTAGTAGCAAGAGCAGGAGGAGATGCTGTAAAGCTAGGCCTAATCGACGAGCTCAGTGCGAAAGGAGTCGATATAGATTATGTACGTATAATTCCACACGAGAAGACAGGAACAGTTATAGTCATATTAGTACCCGGAAACTCATCCCGAACAATAATAACCATACGTGGAGCCAATGAACTACTAGACGCCGACATAATTCCGAAAGAAAAACCAGATATCCTCCACTTCGCCAGTGTAAGGCCCAGAATAATCTCGTCGTATTGTAAAAGAAATAACAATAATGATGTAAGGATAACCTATGATCCTGGAGGAGAGGCTTACAGGGCTGGCTCAGAGGTAATCGATGTAATTTCATGTGCTGAGACAATATTCCTGAACGAGAAAGAGCTAGATGCACTAATGAGGAGAGTTGGCGTAGATGATCCTCTAAGTTTATTGAAGAACAGGATACAGAGAATAATAATTAAGCATGGCGCTGGAGGCGCTACTCTTATCTCGAGGGAGATCTTACTAACCGCGTCGCCTCCAAGGGTGGAAACAGTTGACGTAACAGGAGCAGGGGACGCTTTTGACGCAGCGTTCAATGCCTGGATGCTAGAAACAGGCGACATTGTGGAGTCTTTGAAAGCGGCTGTTGCTGCTGGCGCCGCTAAAATAGTTCGAAGGGGTAGCAGTAATATGCCGTCTAGAAAGAGTATAGAGAGGTTAATGAACTTGGTGAAAATAGAGGAGGTTTCAGGCGGTTTGGACAGCCTGTTTAGATAGTGCCTCTCTTAGCTGTTTTACTTTTCTTTCCGGTAGAGGTATTTCGGCTTGTTCTGCGGCTTTTACTAGTTTGTCTAGGAATTCTATCGGGGCTAGTGCTTCTCTAGGGTTGTCTAGGTCTACTATGAAGACTTGGTTTTTGCCGGGATCGTAGAGTCTAACTATGTCGACTTGTTTGCCTTCGCGGGTGATCCGATATACGTCTAGCTGGAATAGTCCTAGCTCTCGTACTATGTCCTTGTATATTGTGTAGATTTTCCTGCTAGTCATATCCTATCCACCCTACATCCGCTAGCCCGTCCCAGGGAGATATAAGAGTATTGTTAAGTAATAAGTGGTGGGCGCGTATGAGAAGGATGAGGGTTACACTAGATATTGTTTCTTTCGTGGAAAGTATAAGGATCCTGACTGGGAGACGATATATCTCGGTTAAAGACGTATCAAGGATACTAGGCGTAGATGAGAGAATCGCGGGACGGATACTTTCCAAAGCGGTGAGCATAGGTATTGCTACAAGGGTCTCTAGGAGAACAGTTTTATTCGTCAATGACCCGTGGCCCGCATCTTGTTGTGCTGATGATAGCAGTATTGATGAATAGTATAATTAGCCATAGAATGCTTGTAGCGATGTACAACTTTCTCCCTGTCCTACTGTAAACGAATATGCCTAGGATAATAGCAATGATAATGATGATAAGAGATAAAACTCCCCATCTCCATATCTTTTTCACATATATACATTCTTGATTGGTTCTCCGAGTATCAGATGTTCTATATGATCTTACTCCCACTCACAACACCTTCCATATCTAGTTCTCTATAGGCTAATCAAATTAAGAGTGTAGCCCGCATACAAGGTCTGGGGACTAGGATGTCTGGAAGGTTATTTAGAGACGAGAAGGAGATCGAAAAGATAATACTGAGAAGCCTGGAGTCTCTAGGACAAATATCGTCGTTCACAGAGCTTCTACAGTATTTACCTCCTAATACAGATAGAAGAATTGCCAGGAGAGTGTTTGCTTCTCTAGTTAAAAAAGGAATAATCGTGAGAAGACCCGACTACGAGAAAAAACGACTAGTGTATAGTCTATCTTGATAGGTCTTTTAGTATATCTGTAATAATCTCTAGTCCTTTCCATAATAGTTCTTCTTCTATTACTAGTGGAGGCGCTATTCTTATTGTTGAAACACCTGCTCCTATAACGAGAACTCCCTTCTTGAAACTCCTAGTTATTAGTTCGGCTAGCTCTTCCTTGGCTGGCGTCTTGGTATCTTTGTCCTTAACGAGTTCCACGCCTATCATGAAGCCTTTTCCTCTGACGTCTCCTATTAGGCTGATTTCATTGGAGAGATCCTTGAAGTACTTGATTATTTCGTCTCCGAGCCTCGATACTTTGTCGAGTAGCTTTTCTTCTTTAATCACGTCTATAACCGCTGACATTGCTGTTAGCGCGACGGGGTTTCCTCCAAACGTGGAGGCATGGGATCCACCTGGAAGACTCATGACTTCTCTCTTACCGATTATTGCTCCTAGTGGTAGTCCTCCTGCAATGGCCTTTGCACTTGCTATAATATCGGGCTTTATGCCCCAGTGCTCGATAGCGAACCACTTACCTGTTCTTCCGAAACCTGCCTGGACCTCGTCGTCAATGAGGAGGATGCCGTGTTTGTCGGCTAGGCTTCTTAGCTTAGGGAAGAAGTTTTCTGGAGGAACCACATATCCGCCCTCTCCCTGGATAGGTTCAAATATGAATGCGGCTACTTCGTTTGGATCGACTAGCTTTCCAAGTATCCAGTCCTCTATGTATCCTATTACTTGCTCGCCACACTCTTCTGGCGTCTCGGCCTTGAATGGGCATCTATAGGGGTATGGATATGGTACATGGATTATGTTTGGTACTAGTGGAGAGAAGTATCTGCGTTGTACTGGTTTACTCGACGTAATGCTTAGAGCACCCATTGTTCTGCCGTGGAATGCTCCGAGGAAGCCTATTATATAGGGACGTTTGCCCTCGAAGTATCCTCTGGCGATTTTGAGCGATCCCTCAATTGTTTCGGCACCACTATTTGCAAAGAATACTTTAGCAGGAGAGTTGGGAGCTATTCCGACTAGTTTCTCCGCTGCTATGACTGCTTCCTCATAGTAGAAGTCTGTTAGGCTAAAGTGGATAAGCTTCTCGGCTTGTCGTTTAATTGCTTCTACGATCTTAGGATGTGTATGTCCGACGTTGCCTACTGCAAGGCCGCTGTTCATATCTATATAGAGGTTACCGTCGACGTCTTCTACAATTGCGCCCTTCGCGGTCTTGACAACAAGCGGATACCAGCGGACAAATGACTGCATGAGTAGTTCGTGGTCTTTTTCCACGATTTCTCTAGCTCTGGGTCCTGGAGGCTCGACTCTAATTAATGGAACACTTGTTTCCCTGGACACTAGGATTCACCTCTTTAAGTTGAATAATGACCTCCTATAAATTTAGGGGGATCCTGTTGAGGAAAACCTGTGAGGGCTTGGAGCTTGTAGAGAAGAAAATTATTAACGGAATTATATCGTTCAAGTTCAGGATAAAAGGAACTAATATCTATATCAACGTATGGGCTGAGAACATCGAGGAAGCGGCAAAAATAGCTTCTAGCAAAGCTGGAAAACTTGTTAAGTGCTAGCACTAACGAAGCCTACTTAATTACTATGTTGTCTCCTCCAAGAATATACTTCTCGCCTGACACGGTCTTTTCTCTTTTCCAGATTGGCACCTCGCTCTTTACTCTTTCTATAAACTCTATAAGAGCCGGGAACACGTCCTTTCTACTTATACCGCTAACGCCGAGTATGAGAGTCACATCGCCCGGTAAACGTTTTCCAGTATAGTGTATTCCTGCTACCCGCCTCACTCCTTTTTTCCGAGCTATATCTCTAGCAATTTTCTCGAAAAACTTAGTAGTTATCTCTCCTGCATCCTCGTACTCCAGGTACTCTACTTTTTCACCCTTGTTTAGTCCCCTTACCGTTCCTATGAATAATAGTGTAGCTCCTGTATCGTCTTCTAGATCTCTGGTAAGAAAAGAGAGCACCTCTTGTATCATATTATCTTGATCGTCGTTAGGAGATGCGAGTCTAACCATTATATTTGAGCCTCCGGCCGGAGGAGGCATTACATGAACTATTCTTGTATGAATGAAGTCATTATCCTCTAGCCTATGTCCTTCTTCATCTACTACTATTAACTCCAGGCCGGTTTCAGTAAGAAGCTTCCCTAACTCCGGTATAACGTCTGTTAGAGCCTGTAACAGTGATGAAACCCTATTATCGTCTACATCTACGAATAGCGTATCCTTGCCAGCCAACTTTCTCAAAATACTATAGAGTTTTACTTCTATACGGGCCACGCTACTAACACCTACGACAGCACAGCATTATAATAGTATACCTGTAGCCATGGTAAAATACTTGAATATATTAGCGATTCACAACTAGATTACTTTCTTTGACTTCTCTTTCTTTATTTGTAGTGCCTCTGTGAGTTCTCTTGTGAGTTCTCGGAGAGCTGGTCTTGCACAGTCATTATCGAGTCGTTCGAGTAGTAGTTTAAGGAACTTAGCGGCACACCTGCTGCTATGAAACGTTAGAGTGAAGCCTGATTTTTCTAAAACGATTCCTTGACCTTCTGGGAATGGTCTCCCACATATCATACACTCGTAATATTTTTTGCTCGGCACCTTGTTATCCACCTTCTAATTGAATGTATAGGCGGTAGAATTAATAAGATCCGAATACGCTATACGATCAGGTAATACGTGATTGGCTAAGATATACTCTCACTAGAAGGGATAGAGCAAAGAGCCAAGGTAAAACGCGGTGCATGTAATATGATGGTGGCGAAGAAGGCTATAGACATGTTGGATCTAGAGATAAGAAAGATAATTGAGAAACGAGGCTGGACTAGCCTCACACCTATCCAAGAAAAAGCAATTCCAGAGATATTAGCTGGCAATAATGTACTCATAATGGCTCCAACAGGAGAAGGAAAAACGGAAGCCGCCCTCCTACCAATATTATCTATGATAAAGAGAGAAGGTGCAAAACCAATCTCAATGATCTATGTCACTCCGATGAAAGCCCTCATAAACGATCTCTATCATAGGATAAGCTGGTGGGCGGATCAACTAGGGCTAGTTGTAGCAAGAAAACACGGAGACACAAGTAGCATCGAGAGAAGCCGTCGACTAAAACAGGTGCCACACATCCTTATAATTACACCGGAGAGCCTCGAAATAGATCTAGACTGGGCACATAAGATACGTAAATATTATAGAAACCTGCGCTGGGTCGTTGTTGACGAGGCCCACGAACTGCTTAGCGGGAAGCGTGGAGCGCAGTTCGTTATTCAACTAGAGAGACTGGCAAAATTAGCGGGCAGAGATATTCAGAGGATAGCTCTATCGGCGACGATCGGAAACCCAACGAAAGCAGTCGAGTTATTATCTGGCAGTAGCAGACGTCCAAAGAAAATAGTTAGGTCCGAGAGCAGTAAACGCCCCGAACTAAGAATAGTATACGTGAAGGATACTACAGGAGATATCTGGCTAGAAGCATCCAACAAGATCCTGGAAGAAATAGAAAAGCCAAGTCTAGTATTCGTAAACAGCAGGTATGTCGCTGAGAGGATCAAAGACGCGTTAGAAAAATTGGGAGCAGACGATGTATACGTTCACCACTCAAGCGTATCCACGGAACTGCGATTAGAAGCAGAGAGCAAGCTCAGGCAGGGTGAACTCTCAGCAGTTGTATGTACAAAGACTCTGGAAGTAGGGATCGACGTAGGAAAGATAAAAAGAGTCATACAGATAAAGGCTCCAGGAAGAGTATCAAGCCTTCTTCAAAGAATAGGACGAAGCGGTCATAGAATCGGAGAGAACCCCAAGGGAACAATCATAGCACTGGGAGAGCTTGACCTAGTAGAGTCCATTGCAACAGGAGTAATGGCAGTAAAAGGAGCCCTCGAAGACACCGTTATATCAAGAGTCCCACTGGATGTAATCGCCAAGGAGATACAAGGAATATTACTCGAGCGGGGAGAAGCCTCGAAAGAGGAACTTTATCATATGATAGTATCACACCCCAAAATCAATATATCACCGGATGAATACGAGGAACTAATAGATTATCTAATGAGTCAGGGAATAATAAGAGAAAAGGAAAATGGCAAGCTACGACTAGGATCAACGTTCTATAAGATATGGAAATTCAGAGGAGACTCTTACACAAGAGCGTGGTGGTCAAGGGACTTCTCCGAGTTCTTCTCAACTATAAGCGATAGAGACTCCTTCGTTGTTAGACACAGAGATAAAACGATTGGCTACATTGACTCTATATTCGTCTATAAGCATCTACGAACAGGAGACACCATACGCCTAGCAGGCAGAGCATGGTACGTTAAACGAATAGACGAGAACCTGGCTAAGATCGAGGTAGAACCTGCAAGTGATCATGGAGAGGTCCCATTATGGAGAGGCGAAGGCCCGAAACGGGCTAGAGAACTAGCAAAAACAATGATAGAGATACTATCCGGTAAACAAAGCATAGAAGATGTCGAGCTAGACTCGTCAGCTAAGAGGATCATCAAGAAATGGATAAACTACTATAGTAGCAAGCTAGGAATCGAAAACCTCGAATCAAGCATAATCTATGAGACCTATGGCAGAGAAAAAATAATAACAGCCCCACTAGGATCGGGAGCCTCGGAGACCCTAGCACTAATTGTAACTCACATCGCGTCACGCGAGATAGGTCTTAACGTATATTACAGATCGATGTTTATGGGATTCAGCGTGTCAATAGGCGAATTAAACCCGATAGACATCCTAATGGAGATAGACCTCGACGAATTCGACGAAATACTCGACGCTGCTCTTGAAAAGAGCCCCTATCTACACCAGACTATCCGCGATATACAATTATCATTTGGAAAAATAGGCTCTACCGACCCAGAGGAAGACGAATTATTGTATAGAGAAGCAAAACGACAGATCCTTGAAAACTACCTAGACGTCGAGGGCGCCAAAGAATTCATCAAAAAACTACAAAGCGGAGAACTAAAAGTAAGAACACCCTATGTCTCCGGAATAACCCCAATAGCTAAACAAATCCTTCTAGCACCACCTATCAAACCCTGGATACCGGATCTAGCCGGCAGAATAGCAAGACTCTTAGAAGGATCAGCGTTCACGATATTCGAACTCACAGATATACTCGACTTGTCAGAGAAGACAATCGAGTCGAAGATCAAAGATATGAGAAAAGAAGAATATGGAGAGAAAAGAGTCGTAGGATTCATAGACATAGACGAAGACGAATGGAGATGGACTCTCTATAAATCACTAGAAGAGGTCGTGAACTCAGAAGAGTTCGAGAACAGTTTCAAGCCGTCGAGACTAGACGAGCCAATGAGAGTATACGTGAAGAATGATCAAGGCCACAGAGTCCGGGAGATAATAGTCACTCCCAGACTACTGCTTGAAAACTGGGAAAGACTAGAAGAAGTGCTCCCACAGAACATCTATTACGTAAGAGTAATATCAGCCTATGGATATGGAGGAAGAGACGACATATCAGTCACACACTATCATGTCCCGTTAAAAGCACTTCGATACCTACTATTAAACGCGGCCGCATACCTTCAAAGTAAAAACGCAGGATACTACTGGTAATAGATGGCGGGGAACAGGTATTGGGGAACTCATCGCAGATGTACAACAATACTCTATTAACAGAAATTGATGATATCTATACCGCCCTCTCATATTCACTATACTTGTCACGAGACGATCCCGAATGGAGAGCTGTTAACGAGAGAATCTCGGAACTAGTCAATAAGATCGAACAAATATACACAACGTTTAATTCAACCGGCGTCACGCTACCAAGGAGACTCAGATTATTAGTCAAAGACCTAGCTAGGAATGTTAAGAAAAGAGACCTATATTTGACGGGTATGACTTTACGGAAACTAGAGGAATTAGTCGAGAAAACGTATTCTTTAAGCAAAGGAGCCAATCGATTCATAATTAATGGTAGATTCCTCCTGTCAGTATCATTCGCGACGCTGACAACGGTACTCTTATACTCTACTCAGTCCACGATTGAAATTTTAATGTTAATAGTAGGACTCGGCCTCCTATTATCATCGCTCTTTCTCCTAAAGACTAGATTCTATATGTATGTAGTATCAGCAGCATTCCTAGTAGAAGCCTCTGTACTCTTATTCGCTAGGTACGGAGAGGGATACGGTATATTGTATGATGGAGTACTTGTTCTCTTAGTATTATTGTTCCTAGTTGGGCAAGTTGAATCTATAATGATAGCCAAGGATCTTAGAGAGACTGTTGATGGAATCACCGAGTAGAAATGGAATATGTTTTTAACTAGAAATAGTTGCTTCTCGTTAACAATTTACATATTCAAATATTAATGTCAAGACAATAACAATAAACAAATAGAAAAACAATTGATCAAGGAGGTAGAACAAACATGAAGTTTGGAGACATAATATACACTCCCGAGGAAGCACCCGAACAAGTTATCTCGAAGGCCGAAACACACACTCCAAAAATCGAGGCACCCGAAAAGGTAAAGAAAGGAGAACCATTCAAAGTAAAAATCACAGTAGGTCCCCACGAGATGAAGCCACACCATTCAATCAGATACGTAGAAGTATGGTTCTACGAAGAAGGCAGAGCCTTCAACCCAGTAAGAGTAGCAAAAATAGAATTCGAGCCGGGATACACACTCGCAACAGCAGAGCTAACACTAACGCTTGAGAAAAGCGGAACCCTTTACGCGATAAGCTATTGTAACCTCCACGGCCTATGGGAGGCAAGAAAAACAATACAAGTAGAGTAACCAAAACCTCCCTCCTAATCCTAGCGGACCCCAGTACTAATCTCCACTTTATTTTTACTTCTAGTATATCCTCGACGCATCCTAAAGGCAAAAAGAACAGCATCACGAGACCCAACTATTGTTATCGTGGTATTACTGGGCCTGTACACTACTTATACTAAACCAGCCGATAAGCGTAGCCACTGGAGTACACTAATGCTCTACTAAGTCTTATCGTTCAGCATCCGGT
>JALUDS010000069.1:0-34432 GCA_027043945.1 Acidilobaceae archaeon | reverse complement strand
TTCCACCGGAATTCTCGCCGAAAATCCTACGAGCAGCATAAACATGGCTACAGCCCCCGATCCCTCTGCGGGAAACCCTCCTAGCAAAACCCTCACAGCTACAATAAACCCCGTCGACAACCACATAGTCCCCGTTCTCCCCCAAATATACGAGTATCAGCGGATCACGCCACAAGAGGACAAATCTACCACTATTAGCTGCATATTGAATCCTCTGCTCTAGCTCAGGAGGCGGTCCCTTGGAGAGTTCCTCTTCCACGTCTAGGTCTAGTATTTTCTCATCTTCTTCCCCTATCAAATCTAAGCATCCTCCAAGAACAGTCCCTAGACCCAACAACGACTATGTCGGTTAGCCCTAGGAATAGGCCGGTCTCAACGATCCCCGGTATCATGTGGAGCTCCATGTCTAGCCGTCGGGGATCCTTTATAGGACCAGTATATAGGTCAAGGAGTATTCCTCCATTATCGGATACTGCTGGCCCATCCTTACAACTACATGACCTATGCCTCGGGTTTAGCCCCATTGACTCCAGGACCCGATAGACGTATCCGAGGGCTCTGGGAACAACCTCTACTGGAACGGGCTTCTTTTCTCCCAGCGTCTCTACAAGCTTGGACTCGTCAACTATTATAATATTGAGCCTGCTCGAGTACGCTACTATCTTTTCTCCTAAAAGTGCCCCTCCCCTACCCTTTATCAAGTTCCCTGAGGGATCTACCTCGTCGGCTCCATCGACGTAGACGTCTATCTTATCGGATACCGGAATATTATCCAATACTCTTCTAAGACCGCGATTGTAGAGTTTTAGACTCGTATCGATACTTGTAGGAACATATCCCTCAATACTCTCTGATATCTCTGATTTGACAAGTAGCGAGATAAACCTGTCAACGGTCGATCCCGTGCCAACTCCCAGGATCCGTATAGGCTCCTTCAACTCCAAGAGTATGCTTAGAGTTCCTCTAGCGGCTGCTTCTTTAGGATCACACGCCATGATGCCTCCCACAATAGATACCGTGTAGTTTCCATGTATTAGAATAACTTATGAATATTCCACCTGAAGGTGTCTCTCGGTCTTTCAGTGGACATAGTTCCATAGGAAACTGAGGGGTCCTTTATAAACACTAGAAACAGGTAATGAAGGAAGTCCCAGACCCCCCTATTTCCTATGGAACTAATATATCAGATCTATCTCTATAAAGACTGCAAATTATACTGTATTAATATGATTTTATTTATATAATTTTAGATATAATCATTATACAAACCAATTATATCCAAGTGAAATATTATACAGGAGTTCTAGCTTAAGATAATGCATAGGAAACAAGGGGGTCCCTGGCTCCAGGCATTGGTATGTGTTTCCATAGGAAACAGAGGGGTTGTTAACCGGGAAGTTAACACAATATTATAGCGATCACATACAATCACTACAGAGCTCTATAGTAGTAGGGGGAGGCACTCTTATAGAGAAGACCTCGTCAACTCTCAATAATCTATGAGGGATAGGCGTAACAGGGCCAGAGCCAAGCCATGGTGGCTTAACAAGGTGCCTGAGGTTACTAGGCGTAGGAGTAATAACAGAGGGAGCGATCCTCCTGACACCATGTATCAATATTGGATGGGCCTCGGGATCCCGGTAACCGCATCGTGGACACCGGTATCCTTGGCCCCTTCCCATAGACTTCATACGCTTACCGCATCGTGGACATCTGGGTGCAACTCGGACAATCTCATTATCGAGCCTGATTATTCTAAGTTTCTCAGCTGCCAGAGTGTATCCCTCGCCTAGCCCAGGATAAGGCCTCACGGTACCCATTACTTCTACCACGTCTCCTCTTACAAGGTTCTCGGCTAGTCTTCTCATAGGCCCTGTTTCACGGTATACAGCTACAATGATTTTCCCTAGGTCTGGATGGAGCCCTTGTAACAGTATATGGGATCCCGGTAGTTTTTCCTTGTCTAGGATGGTTATGGTTATTCTTATGCTCTTGTAGGGTGTTAACCGGGGGGTTAACACATCATAATGGATGTCCGTATGCTGATTACTCCTATAAAGCACCCAGAAATGAGGCTCCTCGCACAAAACAGAGGCATAGCATCCAAGGCCTCCTATACAGACGCCACGGAATCCTGCGAGTATAGGATCAGGACCACTCGGGGCTGCGGCGAGTTTACTCGTTGAGAGATCATAGTTATTGGAAGCACATGCAGGGATACAGGCTTCTTTTACGGGATCATGATCAACGCATCTGGGACGCCCCCAGTTCTCAGGGTATCTATACGCGATTAATTCATACGTATACGGGTCCTCCGGAGATAATGATGCAAGAGCTAGGACTGCGCCAACTCGTCCACGCCCTCCCCAGAGCATGACGCCTCTCGATATCGCAGTCTCAACTATGTACTCGCCGTATACGAGTTCGGAGACGCCTCGCAGATAGAGCTGTCGGAGGATACGGTCTCTCCACGGAGCGGTACCCTTATATAATGCTATCCCAGGACCTTTCCCCGGCTCATTTACCCTCCCACTACTATACTCTATGGCGAGTAATCTCACGAGTTCTATGAGTTCCTCATAGCTGAATCCCTGGATCCATCCTCTTATGACTGTCGCGGCGTTGCCCCGTGTCTTCCATGGAACGCCTGGAGCGAGCCTTACTAGGAGGGGATAGTCTGCTAGCAGTAGTTTGTCTCGGAACTCGTAGAGTAGGAGGCCGGTTAGATGAGTCGTGCACCCGCCTCCAGGACTGTCTATGTCGTCTAGTGCAAGTGTAAAGGGAATCCAGTCTTCTCCAGGAGGCTTGTTTTGGGGAAAGAACACGTTAGGTATCGTGGATCCCCTTCTCGGAGGATTACATGGATATTTGGTGGGAAAGAGTGGTCAGAGGGCTTACTTTGTCTTATGCATTACTACGATGCTTGTCAGCGTGCTTTTGACGCCGTCCATCCGGCGGATATTCTCTGTTATGAGGTTCCGTAGCTTCTCCATGGTGTCTGCTTCGATGATTACTATTAGGTCGTGTATACCATATACCATGTATACCTCCTTGACCTCTGGGATCTCGAGGACTTTCTCGAAGATTTCATTTTCCTTTCCTACATCCGTGTTTATCATGACAATCGCACGAGCCATTCCACATTCACCGCCCGTTATAAATGGGCCATTATATTAATGATAGTATACTGAGACTATTAAAATGTGAACCTCCACTAACTGTATCTAAACAATTATAATTACATGATTCACGTGTAGGGTTAGACTATATTGTTAAGTCCTCTAATAACATGTTAAGAGCATCTCTATTATCTCGTAGAATCTTATAGATAACCCTATCCTCGATCCACTTGTTATCGACGAGGTATTCTACGGATGACACTATTTGCTCTCCTTCTCTATCTCTGAATATAATTCTTAGTGGTCTCCAATAGGTCTTCTCAACAGTAATTCTCACGTCAGGATCAGTTATCTCTAGGACATCTACCAGATATCCTAGGGCAAGGCGCCTCTCGAGATATGGTGTTGCCCTAGGCTTTGCCCTAGCCTTCGATCCCCCAAAGAGATTGGAGAAAACCATCTTTATCAAGCCCTTGAAGCCTCCGACGTCGAAGACAGGCTTAGGCTCCTCCTCGGCTACCTCGAGGATACTTTTTATCGAGCGCCTCAATCTTTCAACATATTCTTCTTTGTCAAATGGCTTAAGCTTGATCGAGTTAGGATAGGGATGCGGATAAAGCCCTCTATCGCTTGGAGATACGAGCGCTAGGGCTTTAACCTCGGGCATTGCCTTGAAAAAGTATGCCTCGCCATACACATATCTGTAGCTGACCCCGGTCTCCCATATTTTCAACTGGTAATATGGTATTGAGACTATCTTCTCTCCAGCCTGCATCTCATAGTACCTCGGGTAGTGTGTCTCCAGGATTACCAGAGGTTTAACACGTCGTATTACGTGTTCCGTATTACATACTTTTAAGGATAAGAGGATTCTCTAAAACAGTTGGTAGACCTCACGTGTTAAATGGATAGGACAGGTGTAGGCGTTGAAATGGGTACTGATAAAGATAATGAATCTTATAATAGTATTGATAATTGTAACATTCATCGTAGCAGCCATATTCACAGGCCCATTAGCAGAACGTGAGAAGCAGAACATAGCACAGACAGTCCGTCAGCAAGCGAGAGTCTTATTCCAGAACCAGCCACCTGTCGCCATCGCGAGGTCATGTGTGTTAAGACCAAACATAGGAGAACAGGGATTAATCGACGCAATAAACACCTCCCTACAAACTGTAATAGAAAGCGGCAACACGACGTTGCCGCAACAACTCTCCCAGGACCAAATCGCGGTCCTCGAAGAAGTCCTCCAGGCAGTTATAGTTGATGCAGTCAATAACAAGACCATTGTCACACACGACGAATTCCTAAACTATACCACGGCTAAGGCCTACGCAGCACTCCAAGAGCAAGGCATAAACGTTTCACAGACAGAGCTCAGAGCGTTCATAGACGACGTCTCAGCTAAGCTCTCAGAAGAGTGTAAGAAGAAAATCGTACAGGACGAGATAAACATACAGATCGTTAGAAAGGGACTAGATCAGCCCTGGTATGTGTTGGCGGTCAGGTATACTAAGACGCTCATTACATTCCAGCCACTCTACTCTACTGTCCTGACAACACAGTATTGGCCCTATCAAGGCGACAGAAACGCCCTCCACATAATCATGGAGAGAATACCCTACTCCGTTCTACTATTCACAACATCCTCCATTCTAACACTAGCATTTGCACTTCCACTAGCACTATACGCTGCACGGAGGCCAGGGAAAACAATTGACTCAACGATAACTGCATGGAGCGTATTCAGCGTCAGCATGCCGTGGTGGTGGCTGGCAATGGTATTCATCTACCTGTTCACTGTAAAGTACGAAATCTTCCCATCGCCATACAAGCCTGGAGGAATCGACTGGACAAGTATAACGTCTATCCTAAGCATGGCAGCGCTTCCAGTGTTTACAGTCACGATTCTTAGCATAGGAGATACCGCATATAGAATAAGAAACATTCTCCTCGACGTGTTCAACGAGGATTTCGTCACAGTAGCTAGAGCAAAGGGATTACCGGAATCTATGGTGTTAAGAAAGCACGTGATAAGAGCAGCGGCGCCACCTCTGGTCACGATAGTATTGTTCTCGATAGTTCTCAGCGTGTTTAGCGGTGCTATAATTACGGAGCTCATATTCAACTGGTTCGGTCTCGGGAGACTATATTGGGATGCGATAGTTGCAAACGATATACCAGTCATAGTAGAGCTAACATACATTACTACACTATTATACCTGGTCATTAGGTTCATTCTAGACATACTCTACACGATACTTGATCCAAGAATAAGGAGAGCATGATGAGGTGACCACGATGTTTAAGAGGAAGAAGAAAACGGGCAAAAAACAACTCTCAAACTGGTCACTTCTACTTAGAACCTGGAGTGGCAAGATAGGAGTAGCACTTCTAATAATACAATTACTACTAGCAATCTATGTTGTAGCGGCCTATGGAGAAACAGGCCTTAAAGAATACACACAAAGCAACAAGTGGTCCTATCTATATCCACAGAGTGCTCCTCCATGCTGGGCAACAGATAAAGCACCACCAGCAAAAGTATCGCTAGAAGACATGCAGGTAACAGGACCAGAGGCGAGCTTCCAAGTAGCTGATCCCAAGCAGCAATTGCTTATAGACTATTTCAACGCGGTATATGTTGAGACGGTATATGAAGGATCCTTCAATTACGAAGCAGAAGGATTCCCAAGCGACACTGCACTAGCATTAATCGTCGAGGTAGGCAAGAATGCTACTGTGAACCTGCAGACAACAACAACCGACATTATCATACTCGAGGCATATGTAGAAAGGCCCGACGGGCTAAAAGTATACTTCTATGACGGTAAGCTTCCAGTAGGTGAGTCAGGAACCGTATTCCTCTATGGCCAAGTCGCAAACATAACAGAGGGAGGAGAAAACATAACGTTCATAAAACCATACAGCCTCAACAAGATATATCAAGGAGCCCTAATAGAACAATACTTCACCAGCAGCATAAAACAGCTGGAAGAGAGCCTCGGCTATCCTGACGGTCTCCCCGGCCTACAGCAAGGCCAAGTAATCATGGCAACGGTAAACGAACAGGGCCAAGTTGTACCACTCAATGGAGAGTACAAGGTTGTCCTCAGAATAGGCTACTTCGTGGACAGAGACTTAGTATTGAACAATGGACAGTTTGATCCAAATCTAGCAAAGCAGAATGACGCATATGTTGAACCAACAGTATATGTATTCGAGGTAAAGCCGAATTGCTATGGCTTCTTCGGAACAGATACAAAAAGCAGGCCCATAGGACTAGGACTATTATTCGGTCTTCCATATGCGTTTATCCTAGGATTCAGCGTAACATTCATATCAACATTCATAGGAGCCTTCTATGGAACAGCAGCAGGCTACTGGAAGGATATAAAAGGAGAAATAATGATGAGAGTAGTCGACATTGTTAACTCTCTCCCGTTCCTACCAATACTAATAGCATTATCTGTAGCATTCAGATCTGCAATAACTCTACCTGTACTCGCAGGTCTAATGATTATATTGTTCTGGGCAGGACCGGTTATAGTCGTAAGAAGTATGGCTCTCCAAATAAGCGAGCAAATATATGTTGAGGCGGCTAGAGCTGTTGGTGCATCGACGAGAAGAATATTATTCAAACACATGTTCCCACAGATCTTCCCATATACAATGGCTATAGCGGTTCTATCTATTCCAGGAGTTATAGTAGCTGAGGCGAGCCTCTCGCTACTAGGATTCGGTGATCCCGCCGCTCCGACCTGGGGTAAAATGCTTCAACTAGCATATGATGTAGGAGCAGTCAACGCTGGTTACTGGTGGCTATACCTCTTCCCAGGCTTAGCACTGGTTATCTTCTCGGCGACATTCCTACTGCTGGGTAGAGCATTAGAGCCGATAGTCGCACCCAAGCTCGTAAAGTAATAAAAATAATTTTTATTTATAACTTATCAAAAATCTTCTTAAATTTATACGTGTTTTTAACGACAAGCTATTTAAATATCCTCCTTCATATACAGTTTATGACGCCCAACGGGTGAATATGTCATGAGAACGCTAGCTATATTCATTGTAGCACTAATGGTTCTCCCAATAGCAGCAGCACTCGTTTCAAGCGCAGGATACGTTAACACAATAGTATTCCAGAGAATAGAGGACGACCAGGCAGCTGTCGGTAGCCTGCTTTTCGGAGACTCACAGGGTAGACTCTTCAGACTAAGGAGCATAGATCTAGTTAATAGACTAGAGGAAGCAGGCTTCCAGACGATAAAGGCAGCGAGCGGTCTAACAAACATCCTAGTAAACCCAACAGACACCTGCCAGGACGGATCAATAAACATATTCCAGAACCAGAAGGCTAGATTCGCACTACAGTTCCTAGTACCCAGAGGAGAGATAGTATCACAGATCTACGAAGGATACGCTATACCAGTAATCCTACCATGGACACCACTAGACCCCGACTATCCATACCTAGTCGGAACAGCACTAAAGTGGCAGGCAGTAATCGACGCTAAGGGAGAGCAGTACGGAATCCAGCTACTCCAGCAGGCACTACAGGAACTCGGAGCAACACAGGGAGCAGACGGTAAATGGTACTGGTCAAACGGCGACCCTGTAACAGTCAAGTTCGTAATAAGAATCGAGGACCAGAGAAGAGACATTGGAGACCTACTAGCCAACAAGCTAGAGAACGACGTAGGAATAACAGTAGAGAGACTATACAACGACTTCGCAGCAGCATACCAGATAGTCTACAGCGGAGACCCCAGCGCCTGCGAGTGGCACCTCTACACAGAGGGCTGGGGAATCACCGGAATGACCCAGTACGACTACGGTAACTTCGTATGGTTCTACAGCAGCATATGGGGAGCAATGCCAGGATGGCTAGAGCCAACATACTGGAACTACCAGAACGCTACAATAGACGAGATAGCTCAGAAACTAGACAACGGTGACTATGCAAACGAGACCGAGTTCTGGCAGCTACTAAACGAGGGAGTAGACCTAGGTATCCAGGAGAGCGTAAGAGTATTCATCGCATCAACCTATGACTTCTACGCGGTAAGCGGCGACCTCCAGGGCGTACTACCAAGCCCCAAGGCAAGCCCATGGCACACATTCACATTCATGAACCTACAGTACCCAGAGGACACAGTAACACTAACTAACAGATACGTATACGCAAGCGGATGGGCCTGGAACCCAGTAGGCGGATTCCAGGACTTCTACAGCAGACCAGTAGTAGAGGCAGTAACCTGGCCTGGAATAACCAGTAGAGTAACAGACGGTAAGACAGGATGGAGCCCAGCAAACACAGTAGACTGGAGCCTAGAGAGAGGCCCAGTAACAGTTGACAGCGACGCACTACTCTACGACCACGCAGCCCACCAGTTCGTAACAGCTGCAGAAGCAAACGTCACAACAGCTAAGAACGCAGTAACAATCAACTACAAGCTACTTGGACAGATCAAGTTCCACGATGGAACAACCGAGACAGTAGCAGACCTACTAGCACCACTATACATAATATTCGAGTACGCATATGACGACAGCACCAACACAACAGTCGACAACAGGTTCGAAGGACCAATAGCAGGAGACTACTACACGTTCCTCAACACATTCGTAGCAGTAAAGGTAATCAACGAGACAACAGTCAAGGTATACATCAACTATGACCACCTAGACCCAGGATTCATAGCCAGCGTAGCAAGCATATGGACCAGCTATCCACTAGAGCTCTATGCAGCAATGGACCTACTATGGCAGTACGGACAGCCAGACATACAGAACGTGCCTGAGAACGTAACACCAAAGTACGTATGGAGCCTAGACGCAAGCGACGAGTACCACCCAGCAATACACCTGCTCGACACCTACCAGGGCCAGCAGATGGTCGACCTACTACAACAGTATAAGACTACACCGCCAGACTGGGTACAGCAGCTAATCAACCTAGGATACCTAACACAGGCAGAGTGGGAGCAGAGAGTAGACAACCTGATAAACTTCTTCAACCAGCACAACCACATGCTAGTAGCAAACGGTCCATTCTACCTAGACAGCTATGACGCACAGAACGATATTGCAACAGTAAAGAGAGTAACAGACTTCCCAGTAGACCCAGCAGTGATAGCACAGGAGCTACAGCCAAAGACAGTAGACCTACAGATAAGCTACGACCCAGTAAACTACAACACTGAGGGCACCGCCCTAGTAACACTTAGCGTGAGCGTCAACGGTCAGCCAGCAACCAACGAGGACGTAAAGATCTACGCAGTAGCTGTGAACCTAGAGACCTTCGCATCCACATTCCTAACGATAAACTACCAGGAGCCTGGAAGCTTCGAAGCAGTACTCCCAGCTAACGTATCAGAGGGCAGCTACCAGATAGTAATACTAGCATACCCAGTAGGATACAGCAACCCAGCACAGCAGTCGGTATCAGTAACACTAGTGACACCACAGCCAGGAACAACAACCACTACAACAGAGCAGACACAGGAGACAACCACGACAACCACACCACCACCTGAGGAGACCACCACCACGACAACCGCAGCCCCAGAAGAGGGCGGAGTATCAGGCACCGTAATAGCAGCAGTAGTCGTAGTAATAATCATCATAGCAGCAGCATACTACTTCATGAGAAAGTAACCCCAACAATAATCTTTTTTCATAATCCTAAATAATAAACTCATTATTTTTCTACTAATCTATTTGCTCCAAGGTAAATTCTCTATATATCTACGATAAAACCGTGTAAATAATTATATTCCCAAAAAGGGGGCTAGATCCTAAAGGACACAGGATATAAAGATAATGGGGCTAATGAGGGAAACCAGATGGCACTACTCGAGGTAGAGAATCTACGAACATACTTCTATACACTAAGAGGAGTAGTAAAAGCTGTAGACGGAGTATCCTTTGAACTAGAAAAGGGAGAAACCCTAGGAATAGTAGGAGAGAGCGGCTGTGGAAAAAGTACACTAGCATGGAGCTTGTTAAGACTAGTTCCTCCTCCTGGAAGAATAGTTGGTGGACAGATTAGAATAGACGGAAAAGATATTGTTGGAATGAGCGAGTCTGAGGTTAGAAGAGAGATAAGGTGGAAACGGATTAGCATGATATTTCAAGGCGCTATGAACGCGCTCAACCCAGTTTATACCGTGGGAGACCAAATCATAGAGCCTCTCCTCCTCCACACCAATATGACCAAGCAGGAGGCACTAGAACGAGCCAAAGAACTCATAGAAGCAGTAGGCCTCGCACCTTCAATATTGGAAAGATATCCCCACGAGCTGAGCGGAGGACAAAAACAAAGAGTAGTAATCGCAATGGCACTAGCATTAAAACCCGACATAGTAATCGCAGACGAGCCCACTACAGCGCTAGACGTTGTTGTTCAAGCGCAGATACTAAACCTAATGAAAAAACTCCACCAGGAGGAAAAAATGAGCATTATACTGATCACCCACGATCTCGGAGTAGTAACAGAACTCTCAGAGAAAATCGCAGTAATGTATGCTGGTAAAATAGTCGAGTTTGGAAGAGCAGAAGATATATTTGAAAACCCGCTACACCCCTACACAAAAGCTCTCATCAGGGCAGTACCCAGGCTCAAAGGAGACATACATAAGCTCGAATACATCCCCGGAACACCTCCAGATCTCCGCTCGCCTCCACCGGGATGCAGATTTGCACCAAGATGTCCGAGAAGGTTTGAGCCCTGTGACAAAGAGGAGCCTCCGATGATCGAGTATTCAAAAGGACACTACGTAGCTTGTTGGCTTTACTCGAAGAGGTGAATCATAGATGAGCCATGCATATAGGGTAGAGCTCGGAGAAGAGATTCTTCGAGTGCAAGATCTCAAGGTATGGTTCCCCATAAAGAGAGATATAACGGATATACTATTACGTAAACCACAACTCTATGTACACGCAGTAGACGGAGTATCATTCAATATCAGGAAAAGAGAGATCTTTTGTCTAGTAGGAGAAAGCGGCTGTGGAAAAACAACCACGGGAAAAGCACTATTAAGACTAGTACCCGTCCACTCAGGAAAAGCCTTCTTCAAACCTCGTAAGGAGACACTTGAAATTCTCGACGCTATGGGCGTCAAGTCAGAGAATGGATTCGTAGAACTGTTCGGGCTAAAAGATTCACAATTCCGACCGTTGAGAAGAGAAATCCAGATGATATACCAGGATCCATACGGTAGCCTAAACCCAAGGTTCCGCATTAAAGACGTGCTAGAAGAAGTACTATTAGTCCACAAGATAGGATCAACAAAAGAAGAAAGGCTAGAGATCATCGCGAAAGCCCTAGAAATGGTCAAGCTAACCCCCGTAGAAGAATTCATTGATAGATACCCACACCAGCTGAGCGGAGGACAGAGACAAAGAGTAGCAATAGCACGTGCAATAATAGGAAACCCCTCCCTAATTATAGCAGATGAGCCCGTCTCAATGCTCGACGTCTCAATTAGAGCAGAAATCCTCGAAGTACTCTTAAACCTAAGAACACTACTCGACGTCTCATTCATATTCATAACACACGACCTAGCAGTAGCAAGATACATTTGTGACAGAATCGCAGTCATGTACCTAGGAAAGATCGTAGAGCTAGGAGACGCAAGAGAAGTAATAGCTGATCCCCTCCACCCATACACGGAAGCACTAATCGCCGCAATACCAGACCCCGATCCAGCCAACAGGCTAAAATTCAGAGACCTAAAAATAAAAGGAGAAGTGCCAAACGCTGTATTCATTCCGCCAGGATGCAGATTCCATCCGAGATGTATCTACTACGAACAACACAAGGAAACAGACAAAGAACTAGAACAATTATGTCCCGTAGTAGAGCCTCCACTCTCAGAAATTAAACCAGAAAGATACGTATCCTGTTACAGATACCCAAGCATAAGAGAAATAGTAAAATCAGGACTTCCAACGGCGAATAAGCAAGAATAAATTCTTTATCCAACTTAGTTCTCCCTATAAAACTCTACAGTTTTTATTAAATAACTAAATGATAATATCTCTACTTAGACACGAGTTCAAGGACAAGCTAAGTGAAAATCATTTGCAGGAAGAATATATAACAACATATAAACATGGATAACACTACTCTATATGGAGAACAAAAGGTGTAAAGGTGTCAACCATGCAAGACGAAGTAAAAATAGAAGAAGTAATAGACATATTAACAAAAATCGGCGTACGAGTAACCCCCCAACGAATAGTTATAACGAAGATAATACTAGATAATGTCAAGAATCATCCGTCATTCAAGGAAATACATTCAATAGTGCAGAAGCAATTACCCCGTGTAGGAATATCCACGATATTCAACACAATGAAGATGCTCGAGAAGGCAGGCGTGATACGAATCTTCGAATGGAACGGTGAAACCCACATCGATAGACCAGAGTACCACGTAAACGTATATTGTAAAGATACAGGTCAACTCATAGACCTCGAAGACAGTAAAACATATGCGAGTAAACTAGTACAAGAACTATCAGAAAAAGGTCTCAGGATCCATGGAGTAAACATAATTGTAGAAGCAGAGTGTAAAAGCAACTAGACACCTAATTCTTTTAAACTTGGATGTGTTTATCCTATTTGATTGGCGTCTGGGGCCAGGGGGCCCGTCGTCTAGCCTGGTCAGGACGCCGCCCTGACACGGCGGAGGTCCGGGGTTCAAATCCCCGCGGGCCCACCAAATAAAAATCTCGGCATCTTTTACAGTCCACTAAGATTTAATCAGAGACTATTCTTCCATCCTTTATCTTCAATACTCTATCAGCTTTAGAAGCCAGTTGTGGATCATGAGTAGTATACAAGATTGTTTTACCGAGACGATTAGCTTCTATTAAAAGATCAATTATTTTTAGCTTATTCCTAGTATCGAGATTGGCTGTAGGCTCATCAGCAAGAATAATATAGGGATCAGCTGCAAGGGCACGAGCAATTGCTACTCTCTGTTGCTCGCCACCGCTTAGCTGATTCGGAAATTTCTCTCCCTTATCCTTCATACTTACAATCTCTAAGAGTTCCTCGGCTCTCTCTAACCGTTTCTCCTTTGGAGGATATCCCGCTAATTCCATTGGGAGAATAACGTTTTCAAGAACAGTTAGGGTGGGGACAAGATGAAAGAATTGAAACACTATACCAACATTTCTCCTCCTCCACTTAGCCCGTTTTCCTTCGGAGAGTCTACCAAGATTCTCAACATTTACAATAACTTCTCCTCTAGTAGGCGTATCCAAGCCGCCGGCAAGATAGATTACAGTAGTTTTCCCACTGCCTGAGGGACCCTGTAATGCAACGAGCTCTCCCTTCTCAACGACAAAGTCGACTCCCCGTAGCGCGGGATAATCGATCCCGTTTCCACGATAGATTTTCCAGACATCTCTAAACACTATAGAGTATTCAGCCACAGCTCTACACCTCGACTACTCGACCCGGAGCAGATCAGAGGTCCTCTGCCGTCTCAGATAAACCAAGCTAATTAGATAGACGAAAAAGAGGACAAGAAGAATAACCCACCCGGTGTTAGCCAAATCAATTATACTAGGAATAGGTTCGAGAAAACCGAGTGCATCAACCATTAACCTTAATAGAGAGGATGAGATGAGCAAGGCGACGACATATGCTACTGGCACCGCGAATACTATAGCAATAAGAGTGCCAAGAACAAGATCAACTGATAGCTCATGATTAGTAAATCCTATGCTCCTTAATACACCAATTTCTTTAAGACGCCCCGCCATATCTACTAAGGAAAGCATAGTGAGACCAGCAAACCCGGTAATGAGCGTCGAGATATTTATTATGGATAAAAATGTTCTGAAGAACTCTGTTCCCTGCTCCTGTTGTTTTATTAGATCATCCTTTGTATAGGCAAGCCTGGCAGGTATACCATTCTCGAGGAGACTCTGTACAACGCTCTCTCCAACAACATCTCCACTGTCTGTTGACGAGATCCTCAAGTACAGATATCTTTCTCCCAGCAAAGCGATATAGTCCTGTTTATTCAAAAACACTATTTTTCCAGCATTCTCGTGAGTAGACACGATCCCCGAAATACGTAACTCTAGCATCTGACCTTTAGAATTCTTCACATAAACGATATCTCCAAGACCCAGATCATATAGTCTAGCCATAGTCTCCGATACAACGATCTCGCCCTTACTAGGCCAACGGCCATTAATTAAGCCGGGCCCCAGCGCCCAATCCCCTAAAAGACAGGTACGTGTAGAGACTGTTTCATTAAAAATCTCGACGCCTCTCCACATCGACAGCCACAGTTCTGATCTTGAAACACCATTAACGTTATCTGCTATTTCGAGAAGTTCCGAAAAATTGAGGTTCTGTGTAGGCAACGTTATAACAGCGGTATATCCGTAAGTCTCTAGCTCATCTCCCATACTATCCACGGCTCGAATGCTCATCGGTATAGATGCCGTGGCTCCCCACGAGACGGCTATTATAAGTATAAAGAAAATAGTAGTCCAAGGCCTAGACAAGATTCGTCGAATGCTATGGGCAATTCTCACCTTCCTATATATTATCTTTAGAGTCCTAAAGCGATAAGATAATCCTGTAAATCTTAGCGCTTGAACAGTATTTATTCTGGAGAGAACTAGAGGTGGAACAATGGAAAACAATAAAATTATACTGACAGCAAACAGCCCTATTGAAACGATAACACTCATACTAGGCGTATATGGGTAATGTTGCATAAGTATCTCCATTGTAGAGGATCCGGCTTGTTTAGATCCCCATATTACAAGATAACGAGATAAAGGAATGGAAAACATAATACCGAGCAAGGACCCTATTACACCACGCATAATATTATAGCCTGAGTAATAAGCTACGATCTCTTTCTTTCCGGCTCCTAAAGCCTTCAGAACACCTAACTCTCTAAGGTCCCTTTCTAATAGTGTCATCTCGCTACCAGCAATAAGTAGAGCTCCGGTGATCAAGGCTGTTCCGATAAAGACCTCGAAAGCTAACGCCATACTCTTCATAGGAGCCTCAGCAGGATTATCTTCTTCTGTTTGAATGTTAATAGAATCAACACTTCCACCTTTTGAGACTATATTTTGATATAACGTACGCGCTAAATTAGTTACATTCGTGCCGGGTGAGGCTATTACAGCCAATATATCAACTTCTTCTCCAGGTAGCTCGTTAAAGATATCTAAGGGGACAATTATTGTTATATCAGTTCCACCACTAATAGTGACAATGCCACTAGCGTTTCCATCTATTGTGAGAGGCCCATAGTCCGGTATGGTTATGGAGTCTCCCGGCTCTAGGTCAGCTTCTCTTCCGTCCACGTTATAAATTATAACTGAGCCCTCTTGATCTATAAGATATCCTATAGGCGGGGAACTTGTAGGATTATAAACAAATGTGACAGATAAGGGTTCCGTATCGTGAAAAGCAATGGATGTCTTGGTTTTAATTAGTTTAAGCTCAGCTATATCTGGAAGACCAGTTAGAGATTCAGCAACATTGTATGGAATATCTCCTATAATTATGATATTGCCGACTTCAACGCTCCATCCTTTCCCGGCAAGTTCAAGACTATAATCGGCCGCAAGCTTTATTGTTGCTATACCGAGAACGCCTAAAAGGATAATTGTAATGAAAACTATGCTCTCAATCTTCCTTCTGGTAAGTATCCTTAATGAGGCTCTAAATAGTGTCAATTTAATCAGTCCCGGGCTAGGTGCTTTTTGATAGGTTCGAATTTATCAAGAAGATGATAATTTATCAAAGTAATATATGTTTTAGATTTGAACATAATTATGCTAGGATGAAATGTATATGTTTATGTAACTATAGGGTAGGCAATACTATACAGAAATATACTTGGTTTTAAGACTCCTTCGCGGTGAAGTTATATTCAACGTCCTCTAATAATCTCTCTTGGTGTATTTCAGTGATAGAAGGAGAAGATCTAGTTGCTAGAATTATAAGTTGTTCTATAAAACTGGAAGAATACATTGCAAAAGTCTACAGTAAACTAGCAGATAAACTAGAGTATCCAGAAGCTCTTACTCTTAAACACATAGCACGTGAGAGCCTGAATCACGCATCGTTATTAAGAGACGTTAGCCAAGTTCTAAGTCTTCAGTTCAAGCCCGAGAACTGCCAGAAACTCATAGGTTCCACATATGAGTCACTAGAGAAACTAGTATCTTTTATTGAGTCAACGGAGCTAGACAAAATAAATGTAGATCGTGTACTAAGAGAGTTAAAGAAAGCAGAGAACTCTATGAGCGAGGAGATTTATCATTCAATGATCTTCAACATTATTAAGGACATGTTTCCAGAGCCTCAAGCGAGAATTGTTGATAGAATCGTAGACGAGATAATCTGCGAAGAAAGATATCATCACAAACTTATGGAGGAGGTTATACTCGCATATTTCAGTAAGGGTGTAAAGAAGTGACCGTATGGGGCATGGTGCTGGGGGCTTATCCAAGATCCAGACTTGCAAGATACACTCTAAGAGATAGGGAAAGAGGAACCCTAGACTTCTCACAATATACATCTAGGCTATTGATTGTTCACTCGGAAATAATCGGAGTCCAAAAAGCGCATGGATTACCCATAGTGGTCGACGGCATGGTGGATTGGCACGACATATTCAGGCCATTTATAATGAGGTGGAAAAACGTAAGCGTTAGCGGTCTTCTCCGATACTTCGACAACAACTTCTTCTATAGGATTCCCGTGTTCACGGGTGAGCCTGACCCCTTAGAGCCAGTATGGTTACCAAGAATAAGACAATTCAAGGATCTAGCCGAACCATCGAGCCTGAAAATAGTGTTACCGGGACCCTTTACATTTGTAAACTTGAGCCAGAACGTATCGGATCTATCAAAAACAGAACTAGCAGAAGCAATAACATCAATACTCAAATCAGAAATAGAGCTAGTTAAAGAAGAAAATGTGTTTATTCAAGTAGACGAACCTCTTGTCGGTGATAGAAGACTATCAAAGGAGGAGGTAGAAGAGTATCTAGACTATTGGAACGAAATAGCAAGTCTCAGTAGTGAAAACTCTGCAATAGCAATATACTTCGATGTACCACAAAAAGAAGTATTCGACGTAGTTCTCGAATCTAAGTTCAAATACATATCAGTAGATGTTATAGACTCTAAGAGAAGAGCAATTGAACTACTAGAGAAAACAGGTTTGCCGGGTCATGTACCTGTTTTAGGGATAGTTGATGCGAGAAGAATCCACGAAGATAAACTAGACGACGAGCTATTAACTATGATCAAAAAACTCTCAAAAGAATCTCAGGAAATCGTGTTGACAACTACCACATGGCTAGACCTTATACCATACACATATGCTCTCAAGAAGACTAAGATACTCTCAAAGTTTGTAGACATAGTTTCAGAGAAACTAGGCCTGGAGAAAAGGATTCTCTGGAGGTGAAAGGAAAGTGGAGTACCAAGTACCGAGGAAGTTCCCAACGACAGTCGTGGGTAGCTATCCCAAACTTGAACCGGCAAAACAGGCTCTCAGGAAAATACGTAAAAAACAAGCAACGCCAGATGAGCTAAGAGATCTCTTCGTCGAAGCGATTAGAGGTGTAGTAGAAGACCATCTATGGGCGGGAGTCGATATAATAAGTGATGGTGAACAGACCAGAGAAGACATGGTAGTATATTTTGCAGAGAGAATGAATGGCTATATGCCGGGTAAATGGACACGAATATTTGACAACGTCTACTTTAGAAAGCCTATAATCTATGGAAAAGTCGAGTGGCCTGAACCGCTAACAGTAGAAGACTGGAAAATTGCCTCGTCTTTCGCAGAAGGCCGTCCAGTAAAAGGAATATTGACAGGCCCATACACAATGCTAGAATGGAGCTTCGACTTATACTATGGAGATAGGAGAGAAGCAATAATAGACTTAGCCAAAGAACTACGAAAAGAGATAGAAGCACTCGTGAACGCAGGCGCCAAATATATACAAATAGACGAGCCTGCTCTCTCTACACGTCCATGGAAAGAAGAAGCAGACATAGTGAAAGAAGCACTGAAAATAATGCTAGACGGCCTAGATGTAAAGAAAATAGTACACATATGCTTCGGAAAAATCGAGTATATTCTACCATATATATTAGAATTCCCTGTAGACCAATTCGACCTAGAGTTCAAGAACAGTAATTTCAGACTATTACCATACCTCAAGGAATACGGATACGATAAAGAACTCGGATACGGTGTAATAGACGTACACACAACACAGATTGAATCAGTGGACGAGATAGTAGAAGATATAGAAAAAATAATGAAGCTTGGAATACTATCGCCCGAAAAGATATACATAGATCCAGACTGCGGGCTAAAAAGACTTCCTAGAGACATAGCCAGACAGAAACTCAAGAATATGGTAGAGGCCGCCAAAATTGCCAGAGAAAAATGGTAAACTCCCAATAGGCAAACTACCATTAAACACTCTTTCGAACCTAGTACTGAGAAGAATAAGAGGAGCAGTTTCTCCAGACACCATTATAGGTCCCGGGATAGGAGAAGATACAGCTATCATAAGGCTTCCATGCTGCGATCTCTTAATCCACTCGGATCCTATAACAGAAGCCGTCGCAGGCGCCGGCAAACTCTCAATTATAGTAGCATCCAATGATATAGCCGCCTCTGGAGCATGCCCAACACACGCTGTGTTAACACTACTATTACCCGAGGGCTACGAAATAGAATCCCTCAAACAACTAATACAAGAAATACAAGAAACATCGAGGATGCTAGATATAGATATTGTCGGAGGCCATACCGAGACCACTCCAGGAATAACAAAACCAACACTCATAGTAACAATGATAGGAATAACGTGCCCGGGATGTAGTATACCTACCAGCAATCTTCGCGAGAACCACTATATTATACAGATAGGAGAAGCCGCACGAGAAGGAGCATCAATAATAATAACAGACTTTCCCGCGCTCGTAAAAGAATGCGAGTTAGGAGAGGACGAAATTAGTAATCTAAATATAGATGCCAGGGACTTGAGCATAGTTAAACCGGCATGTCTACTAGCCGAAAACCAATTAGTCTCATCAATGCATGACGCTACAGAAGGCGGGATAATAGGGGCATTAGTGGAAATGGCGAAAGCCGCTAAAACAAACATAACAGTGTACAAGAACAAAATACTAGTTAATCCAGCAGTCAGAAAACTCAGCAGTTGCCTAGGACTCGATTCATTGAAACTAATAAGTAGTGGGACTCTTTTAGCCGGAATTCCACCGGATAAAGTAAATGAAGCAATAGAAGTTCTTGAGAAACATGGATTCCAGGTGTCTATAATAGGTAAAGCTATGAGTAAATGTTCGAATCCGGAAGAGTGTGGCGTGGATCTTGTGCTTGAGGATGATACTGTAAAGAGATTTGTAGAGCCGCCGATAGATGAAATTAGCAGGGTGTGGAGCAGGCATGTCGAAAGGCGGGGTGGGGCAGGTTAGTCAATGCCCGGAATATCCATGTTTTAGGCTCGTCGTCGACTATAGAAGAAAGATTTACAAGATATTTCTCGAGGACTATGACGGGTATATTATCCCTCTGCCAAGAAAAGAAATAGACAGGCTATTCGAACTCGTCAATACGCTTCATCCCAGAATTAGAGAAGCCGAAGGAGAAGACATCGATTATTTAGCCCGTAAATATCTTGGAGCAGAACCAAAAGAGGAATGATTTAACTAACAGAGATATATGAGGGGAAAGAGGCTGGGTAATCTAACATTACCTGTATTCAGGTGGTAGTTTCTCTATTAGGTTCTTGACTGCCTGTGCGCTTTCGTCAAGTCCCTTCTTTTCTTCCTCTGTTAGTGGTAGTTCGATTATTCTCTCGAGCCCCTTTCTTCCTAGTATTATTGGAACCTCGAGTACTAGGTCATTATAGCCGTATTCTCCCTGTAGATATACGCTAGCGATGAAGGCCTTGTGCTGGTCTTTCTTTATTGCCTCAACCATTACTGCAAGACCACTGCCAGGTCCATAGTTGCTACTGTATCCTCTTAGCTTTGTTACTGTTGCGCCTGCTTTGACTGTTTCTTCTGCGATTTCTTTTAGTTCTTCCTCTGATAGGAGCGTTGTTAGTGGTGCTCCCATGACTGTTGAGAGTCTTGGAACCGGGAACATTGCTTGACCGTGCATGCCAAGGACTATTGGTGTTATGGATGCGGGGCTTACTCCAAGCTTCTTTGACGCATAATATGCTAGTCTACCAGCGTCTAGTACACCGCTGAATCCTATTACTCTTTCCCTCGGGAATCCTAGTTTCTTGTACATTACATAGGTCATAGCGTCTAGCGGGTTGGTTGTGAGCAATACAATTGCGTTAGGCGCGTATTCTTTTATTTTTTCTGCGATATCGGCGATAATACCTGCGTTCTTTGTTAGGAGTTCTTCTCTCGTCATACCTGGCTTTCTTGGGAAGCCTGCTGTTACCACAACGACGTCGCTTCCTGCCATGTCCTTGAAGTCGTTTGATCCGGTTATTGATACACTTAGGCCGAGAATAGATGCGGCGTGGCTTAGATCGAGTGCTTCTCCCTGAGGCTTGTTTTCAATTATATCTATTAGAAGGATGTCATCGAGCTCCTTTATCATCATGAAGGCGGCCGCCGAGGTACCGACTTTTCCGGCTCCTATAATGGTTATCATTTTATCACGCTCTGTTCTTCTTCAATTGTATATGAAGAGAACAACAATATATACGCATAACTACATGGCGAGTAATAAACGAGAAACAGAGGAAGCAAAATAGTCTATAAATCTCAGTGGCTCAGGAATCCTAGAATGTAGCTGGTAATATTCTATAATTGATAATGCTTTTTTAGGGTCTATCCCGTAGAGGATTGAGTAGAGTTTTCCTTGTTTTGTATCAAGTACAACAGTGTTCTCGAGGAGACGTAGTACTCTAAGCCTAATTTCAGGATATCTTATGTATTTGACAACGGCATCAGTGATCTTATCGATGTTTGGTTTTCTCTTGTATAGTACAATAACAGGTAAACCAAGGTGCTTCTTTATACTGGCAGGAGATATTATGTTGAAACCTGCTATTGTGAGGCTATCAAAAAATACGGCTTCAACCTTGTTATCGGGATAAAGGCCACATAGTGTACTGATCAAATAGAGGAGTTGTCCGGTTGCATCGAGTCCGTCTATTTTGACGGGAAGGAAGCCTACATGTATGGGACCCAGGTTTTTGTCGTATAATGTGCATGCTACTATGGTTGTGCCTTCTCCTAGCTTATTCACTATTCCATCGTCACAGGCTACGACTATTCTCTGAGGCATTTATGACCTCCTCAAGGCTCCTAGCTATATATTCTAACGAGGAGTCTTCAGCGAGTACATCAATAATCGGCTTGTAGCTCGAGGCCAGCTCTATATATCGTGTTTTACCATACCGCCCCCTACTAATGGTACGAGTCCTAATTATCCCAAGCATATCTAGCTCTCCAATTATCCCGCTTACTCTTCTAAACGTTACTTCTTCGATTCCTAGCCTAGCAACTAATTTTCTATAGTAGTCGTAAACCTCGCCGGTGGTCGTCTTGTTTTTGCCTCCTCTCGTCATGGCAGTCACAGCAGCTAATACCAATTTACCATGCATAGGCAAGGTTCTAACTATTTCTACTACCCTATCACGTTCAATTTCTATTCTAGCAGCCATTACGTGCCGCGAGGTCACCTTCCTCTCTCCTTGTCTCTCAGCAATCTCTCCTGCCACTCTGAGTAAGTCGAGGGCTCTTCTCGCATCACCATGTTCTCTTGCTGCTAGGGCTGCACATAGAGGTATTACATCGTCGTCGAGTACACCGTCTTTGAACGCGAGAGAGGCTCTTTCTGAGAGGATATCGTTTAGTTGTTGGGCATTATATGGCGAGAACACTATTTCTTCTTCTCCGAGACTGCTTTTTACTCGAGGATCAAGGTTTTCAACGAACGATATACTGTTTGTTATTCCTACGATCGAGATCTTGAAGTTTTCTAGCTCTTCATTTGCTCTTAGAAGCTTGTACAGTATATCGTCTCCGTGTTTCTTGACGAGGAAATCTATCTCGTCGAGTACAATTATCATTATTCCGCGGAGCCTCTTTGCCTTAGCCATGAATCTCCTGAAAACCTCGCTCGTTGCTAGTCCTGTAAAGGGGATTCTCAGACCGATAGTTTCCGCGATATCGCTCATTACCCTATAAGGGGTATCTCGTTGTCTTACGTTAATATAGACAGGATAGAGTCTGACGCCCCTGGTAGAGGCCCTATCAGAGAGTTTTCTCATGACTAGTTTTACAGCGGCAGTCTTTCCAGTACCGGTTAATCCATATATGAATATGTTGTTGGGTCTTTCTCCTCTGAGTGCTACGGCTAGGGTCTGGGCGAGTCTTGTTAGCTCTTGTTCTCTGTGGACGAGTCTCTCAGGTATGTAGTCTGGTAGTAGTTTTTCTCTGTCCTTGAATATGGGTGAATCTGTTACCGAGTCGAATATTTCGTCTAGGGAGTTCAAGCCTTCTTCACCTGATCCAGAAGAAACTGTGGTAGTGAAGAGATGTAATAAGGGATTAGACACGCTCTAACTTGGAAAAACTTAATATCTCTAAGGAGATTGACATATGATTATGGCTAACTAGCGCGATCGGGCCGGTAGCTCAGCCTGGAAGAGCGCCCGGTTGGCATCCGGGAGGCCCCGGGTTCAAATCCCGGCCGGTCCACCAATATTCCTCTTTTATCTCATCAACTAGAATCATTCTGTATTAGTCGATGCCGTCTTGATTCATAGATTGTGATAGAAAAGAAGCAGCATAGGATGGTGCGGGGGGTGGGATTTGAACCCACGCCGGCCTACGCCAACGGGTCTTGAGCCCGCCCCCTTCGCCCTGGCTCGGGCACCCCCGCACGAGACGTGCATTATATTGTTATGTTGTTCTCGGGGTTATTTCCTTTAAAGCCGAAAAGGTTCTTGGCAAGCCAGTGACCTAGCTTTCTAAAGGCTTTTCCCCGATGAGATATAGTATTTTTCTCTTCTATGCTCATCTCCGCATAGGTTCTATCGGATCCTTCAGGTACAAATATAGGGTCGAAACCGAATCCTCCGCTTCCTCTAGGAGAAGTAGTTATAAATCCACAGGTTTCTCCGACGAATATTTTTTCGATTGGCGGGTAGACAAGTACTGCTACTGTCTTAAAGCATGCACGTCTATTATCTTTATCGGACATTAGTTTTAGAACGCCTTCATATCCTATTGTTTTGTAAACATAGCTACTATAGGGTCCGGGAAATCCTTTAAGTGAATTAATGAAGAGTCCTGAGTCATCTACGATTAATGGTTTCTTCAACTGGGAAAACGCTATCCGTGCCGCAAAGAATGCTATGTCTTCAAGTCTAGGACTCTGTATCTCTAACTTGTCTATATTGGCCATGCAGAGTTTTATACCATACTCGGAGAGAATTTCTGAGGCTTCCTTGTATTTGTTTTCATTGCCAGTGACCAGATACAAGCATTCCAACTATATATCCCTCCACACGGTACGGCGTTCTTCTATGTATCTTCCTCTGAGCCTGATTTCTTCCGCTTTTTCTATTATTTCTTCTGCTATTGAACCCATTCTCTCCCTATAGCCTTCGAGAAAACTCGAGTACATAATATCAGAATATTTAGCGTGTGTACTCTCTATAGATCTCCTGAACAAGTGAAGATCCACGGCTCTGTCTTCAACACTTTTCGAAAAATCCGATAAACCAAAATCTATTACGTATAATCGATCCCTATAAAGAATGAAATTGGACGTAGTTGTATCACCGTGTACGATACTAGAACTATGAAGTAGTCCTAGTTGGTAGCCTGCATTTCTTGAGAGAAGTGTTAGTAATTTGAGATCACTAGATTCCTCTATTACATCCTTCATACGTTTCCCTGGAATATATTCGAGGACTAAAAGATAGAGACTCGGATAAAAACCAAATAATCGTGGCGTGGCGACCCCTCCTTTGTATGCCTGGAGAATTATACGGGCTTCTTTGAAGGTTCTGGTTCTACGTATCTTTCTATCTAGCATGGGATCCATGTATTTTTTCCTTCTACGAAGCTTGAATACCACTCTCTGGCCAAGAAACAATCCTAGATATAATTCCGACTCTGCGCCTCTAGATAGGAGCTCGTATCTTCTTATGTATTCTAGGATTCCTTCGGCTAGCCAAGGGTGTCGGGATACCACGGCACTGGCACCTTATCGAGTCTCCACCGTTGTTTTATGAACGCTTTTGAGGGTTCCGTGAAACCAATGCCATGCCTATACATTAATAGGCCTGTGAGGGCTATCATAACACCATTATCGCCAGCATATTTTTTAGGGATCCGTATAAAGCTAGCATTATGCGACTTCGCCATTATCTCAACTTTTTCGTTTAGAAAATCGCTTGCAGCGACACCACCAGTTACTATTACTTGTTTTTTCCCTAAGTGTGCAAGTCCTCTTTCAGTTACTTCGACCACACTAGAATACGCTATTTCCCGGAGAGTATAACATATATCGGGCAGGAGGCTTGGGGATTTCTCGTATTTCCTTACAGACGCCGTGAGTAAACCTGAGAAAGAGACATCCTGGCCTTTTACAACGTATGGTAGATCTTCTAGGAAGGATCCATTGTCTGCGCAGTGATCAATTACGTGTCTTCCATCTCTTATATATGGAGGCGCGAGACCTACCTCGCGGGCAAAAGTATCTTGGAGGTTTCCTAACGCGATATCTAGTGTTTCTCCGAAAACTCGATATGCTCCATGATTATATGCCGTTACAGTAGTGTTCCCTCCCGATACATATAGTACTATTGGGTCTTTGAGTCCTGTGAGAAAACGTGCTATTTCAATGTGTGCAATGGCATGATTTACTGCTATCAGGGGTATTTTAAGGTGAGAGGATAGGGCGCGTGCAACTGTGGCTCCAACCCTGAGAGCAGGTCCCATACCGGGTCCTAGGGCGACGGCTACAGCGTTTAGATCTTTAGGAGACAAACCAGATACTGTGAAAGCCTCATGTATAGCATCTGAAGCTACAGTAGAGAAGTATTGGGCAACTTCTCGGGGGAGGATTCCTCCTTTTTCTGGCGTATATCGTTTCCTTATATCGGCAAGAATAAATGGTTTAGAGGAAGATACTATTCCGACACCGAACGTGTGCGCAGTACTCTCTATTCCTAATATGATTGTGTCGTTATCATTTCTTGACGAATTCTGTGTAGCCGCATTTTCCACAATGCCACCTCTCGACGGGCTTCAGGTGGTGTGCCATAAAGCTGCCGCACTTGGGACATATTTTGTTCTTTCTCTTTATTGTCCAGTTGTCTACATCAATCTCATAGAGGAGCCTGACAGCAGCTTTTACTTTCTTTTTACCCATACGTGTTCACCTCCTAGCTACTCTTCTTCCTCGAACGGGTTTATTCCACCGTTTCTGTCAATTATGTATTCCGGCTCGAACTTTTTGACTCTGTCAACACTATCGTATATGTGGATTATTGCTTTAGAGCGTCCGATTCCGTACTCCGAGTCTATTCTTCTAACATAGACTCTTTGTAGGTCTACTCCTAGTTTTTCGGCGATGCCGAGTCTTAGGTTGATTCTCATAGGCGTCGATTTGAGAACGTGATGGATTATGAGTGTTAGTTCACGTCGTTTAATTATAGGATTATAGAAGTCTCTGACTACTTCCGCCCATACTCCGTCTTCGAAGTCGATTCTCTTGATGTTTGCTTGTGTGCTCATTCCCGTCATACCTCCTCCCATATCCCAGACTGTATTGCATGGTTAAAAGAGTTATTAGTATTAAGTATCGTGGAGAGAAGTATTCCTAAGAAACCAGTTTGGGTACGAGTGAAAGAAACCTGGATCGCGCTTCATATGACGTCCATTTATTTACTCGTATGATTGTGGCGCCTTTTCCTGGAACGCCATAAACAACTATTCCCCCAATTGGACTACATGCGATTGCTGGTAGGGCGAGCATATCTTCCTCTCCTTGAACTTCTATTATTACTCTCTCATCTTGATGAGAGCTAAGAAGGCCGCATAATAGATCGTATACGTTTACTGCTATCGTTGACTGTGGGTTCTCTACCTTAACCCGTTTAATTCCTCTTGCTTCAAGTATTCCTAGTTGTTGGGTTCTCCTGGTTTTTCCATCAACTAATAGTATAAGCTTTCCATTGTATTTCTTAGCGATTCTTATACAATAGGAGGAGACAACATCTCCGACACAGACGATTGAAGGAGCTTTCAGATCGAGGTACTTGGTAAAATCTCCTGTGACTAGTAGTCCTCTTGGCCTAGCGAAATCAGATCTGTGTTCGAAGGGTAGCTGAAAAACAGGTATTTTATCGTTTGACAACTCTCCCAGCAACCTTTATTGCGAAGTATCCTTTCTTGTCGATCCCTGTTTCCTTAGCTATTAGCGAGTTCTCGGGGTCTAGGATAACAATCATACCCTCCCAGTTATCAGTGAAATCGGTTGACCCACAGTATGGGCATACTCTTGTCTCTCTGTCAACGAGTCCTCCACATCTCCTGCATGCTTTTAGAGGAGGTCTTCTCGTCGGAGCTCTTCTTACAGGCGCCATATCTCTCGCCTCTTAAGGATCTCATGTTTTGAGCTGTGATAGAACCCATTGTTCTTTTCCTAGATATGGCTGGCGCATTGTTAGAGCGACTCTTAGCCCGGAGGTTCTTCTCGTCGGTTTACTTATCTGTACTATTCTTGCCCTGACGTGGTCTCCTATCTCGACGACGCGTCCGGAGTGAACGCCTCTAAAGCCTCTTCTCTCAGGCAGGTATTCTGCTGGCTCATCCATTATCTGGCTCTTATGGATGAATCCGTCTATGGGCCCGAGACTTATGAATATACCTGGTTGCCGGGCTTCTCTCACGATGCCCTTTACTACTTCTAGCAGAATAGGCTTGAACGATAACACCTTGTATCTAACTCTATAGAATATGCGTGGGTCTCCTGGAACAGGAAGTATAACACCGTCGCTTACTATGGATGCCTCTGTCACGGCAAGTATGACTCCTAGCTCGGGATCGATTAGGCCTTCTAACCTATTTCTTAGTTCCTCTAATACGATGTTTGTAATATTTTCTTCGTATGCTCCTGGCAATATTCCTATCCATTCTTCTATCTCTACTAGTTTGTACAACCGCTCCACCCTTTCAAACCAGGGAGTTCTAGGTGAAATTAAGCGTATCGTTTTACTCCTTATTTTTGTTTTGTCTTGAGTTTTTCAACGAGTCTCATGTAGTCTTTATCTTCGGTTATTGAATAGTACTCGCGTTCTATTTTCCTTAGTAGTCCCTTCGGGTTTCTAGCTATAAACTCGCTGATGTATTCAGCCATGTCAGGTTTATATGGTGGCGTCGGTAAGTTTACACGGCCTATACTAGCCAGTGAGAATAATATTGAGTTAATTATTGTTGTTTTTGAATATTTTTCCAGCTCGTCTGGATCAGTTATTCCGCTGTAGTAGAAGTGTCTTACGATTGTTATAGCGAGGGCCCGAGCAATTTTTTCTTTGAAACTATTATAGATTCTTGTTGCCTTGGATTTTAGATTTCTTACAGTCTCGTCGTAATCTACGTCTCTTATCTTTATACGTAGAGCTGGATATAGGAAACTCTTCGAGATAAGAGGTTCTACGCCACCATAAAGGAGACTTATGCTACTAGCATAGGAGCTATAAAGTATGGATATTTTGAATTGATCCTCGTCGTTTATTTCTCTGTCATAGGAGTCTTCTATAATAGCATAGAGTTCATCATAATCTAGGGGATCCATTGCGACAGGCCCTTTATCATCGATTATAAGCATTGGGACAGCCCATGGGAATGCTTCTACTTTGTCCAGGTATCTTGGATCATCTAGAAACACGTAATCTACTCTATCTAGATAGCTATTAGAATACAGGTCAAGCAAGAGCGATTTACTAGTGGGGCATAGAGGATGTATAATTAACCTCGGCTTTGGATCTTGTTGCATCTGCATTACCCTTCTCCGATAAAGTAGTCTTTAGATCGAATTATGTATTATCTACTTACATACATACTATATTGGAACCCAGTCAGTCTCAAGGATTCCTTCTGACTCTCTATAGTATAGTGTAGGGATTCCCAATGCTCTGGCTCTGCGACGCATACTCTTGTCGCAGGTTGCTATTAGCGTATTGAAACCGAGTTTTTTGAGGTGTTGTGCGGCCAGTATGATAGCATCGTCAGCCTTGATCTCGGGGCTTAGCTGGAGATCTAGAAGCGTTATTTTTAGCTGGCTGAGAAGTTCTAAGGCTCTTGACGCAAGTCGGGCCAGTTTAGGCTTGTTTGATTTGGATAGTGTCTCGAGCTCCTTTTTCACAGGAGCTATAGTTAGAAGGCAATATGCGTAGTCTAGTGTTTCTAAGATTTGTGAAGGCGCGATAAGGCCTTGGGCCATGTATATTAGGAAATTTGTGTCGAGGAGTACGAGTAGTTTATTTGATGGCAGGTTTCTAGGTTCTTCTATAGTCTGACATGTCCCCATCCTACTAGTCTCCATCTACCATGTACCCTCCTGCTGATCGCGATGCGGGCTCCGTCCCATGCTACTATAGGTCTTCTCAGTTTGGCCTCGAAATAGTCGCTTCCTACGTTGGTAGTTATTCCTAGCGTTATAGAGGTTCCTACTGTTAGCATAAGCATTTCTCCTTTCTTGATTGGTTCTACTTTTACGGCTTCTTTAAGTCCAACGACTCTCTCGAGTAGTTTAAATTCTACTCTTACCTGGTCGAGTGTAGGAGGAAGTTTTCCGGGTAGACCTACGGCGTTGCCTACTAGGTTATCTGATTTTGTTAGTGCTGGATCTAGCTTGGTTCCTATCGCGACTAGTCCTCCTGGTTTTGCTTCTTCTACTTCTATGTTACCGAATCGCAGACTGCTTATTTCAGTGTAAATTGGTTCGTATTCTATTCTTCCTCCTGGTTTCCTTGTCATTAATCCGGGTCTAATCTCAATTTCTTGTCCGACGCTGAAGACTCCGTGTATTATGCCTCCTCCAATAACTCCTCCGACTAGTCTTTCTGGAGGCGTGCCGGGCCTGTTTACATCGAAGCTACGTGCAATAAACATGAGAGGTGGACTCTCGAGGTCTCTTTCCGGTGTAGGTACCAGTTCTTCTATTGCAGCAAGTACGGCGTCTATATTGGCGCGTTTGAGAGCGCTGACAGGTATAATCGGCGCGTTTTCTGCTATTGTTCCTTTCACGAATTCTTTGATTTCATTATAGCTCTCACGTGCTCTTTCAGGTGAGACAACGTCAACTTTGTTTTGTACTATTATTATTTTGTCCACGCCTATTATCTCGAGAGCGACAAGGTGTTCTCTGGTCTGTGGCTGTGGACAAGGCTCGTTCGCCGCTATTACGAGTATAGCTCCATCCATTAGTGCTGCTCCTGAAAGCATTGTGGCCATGAGAATTTCGTGTCCGGGGGCATCTACGTAGGAGATTCTTCTTCTGAGTATAGGAGAGGCGTCGGGGTTACACTCGCATACTGGTTCAGGCGAGAATCGTTCTGGAAATCCGCATCCTTCACATTCCCATACTTCTCCATCGGCATATCCTAGCTTTATAGTCATTCCACGGCGTATCTCTTCGCTGTGCCTCATAGTCCATACTCCTGTGAGTGCTTGAACAAGCGTTGTTTTTCCATGGTCTACGTGGCCTACAACGCCGATGTTAACTTCTGGCTGTCTTTTTTCTCCTGTCGTCAATTACTACACCCCATCCTGAGAAATGGTAGTGTTAGGAGTTTAAATCATAGGGTTTTCTGGAGATAAAGCTATGGGTTTCAAGGGTCTGTAATTGTCAAAATCATGGTTTCAGGGTTTGATGGAAAAACTAGGATTCTTTCTCGTAGTATATCACTACGTTTAACTGTGCAAGAGCGGTCTTTCTTCTTTCTCCTCGTGGATCTGGTATGACTCTTCCTCTCACTGTTTTTCTCTTTCTCTCTCCTTTTCTCCTCGGCCTGTATCCTGGGGGACCGGATAGCAGTACTTTCTTCTTTCCGCTTCCCGGTACTCCTGGGTGCATTGGGAATCCTGAAGCGTCAGAGCCCCCTCTTATCTTGAAGCGTAGGCCTTCCATTCCGATCAAGCTACCGTCGAAGGTTTCTCCTATTTGTAGCCCTGCAAGTTTTATTGCGACATCTTCGGGTACAGCGATCTGCCAGGCTTTTGCGCGGAAGGCTTCAGCCTCTGCTTCTAGGTCGCCTGCTACTTCTCCGAGGAGTTCCATGCTTACTTGTACTGTATTCTCTGGGACATCGTTGTTTATCTCTACCTTGAAGCTTACATTAGTGCGTTTTCCTTCTTCTCCCCTGAACCGTAGTGTAAGGACTCCTACATCTTTGAGGCCTAGCTCGTTGGCTAATTTTTCATTTACTCTTGCTATGGGTAGCTCTGTTCTTTCTTTATCTTTGCTTTTAACCATTGTGTCTTTTAGCTCTATGTCTTCTACTCCTACTACCTTTACCTTTACTACTTTGTCTCCCGCCTTTGGATCCGAGATGACTATTCTAAGTGGGGGTCTCTCCTCATATGACATTTCTTTCCACCTCTTATCCCGGTCGGGGCTTCCCTATCCCCCGACCAGATCGTGTACAGTCAAGGTGATTCAAGTCCTCCAAACGCCTAATTAATGTTTATCCTACACTGTAGCAAGTTGGGTGGGTGGAATATGAGTAACACGACAGATGCTGTACAGAAAGAAAAGAGACTTAGACAACCAATAGTAGTTGTACTTGGCCACGTGGATCACGGGAAGACGACTCTTTTAGACAAGATAAGGAAGACTGCGGTAACAGCGAAGGAGGCTGGTGGAATTACACAGCATATAGGTGCTAGTCTTGTTCCTGCCGATGTGATCGAGAAGATAGCGGAGCCTCTTAAGCAGATAATTCCGATTAAATTGATAATCCCCGGCCTCTTGTTCATTGATACTCCTGGCCACGAGCTCTTCTCTAATCTAAGGAGGCGTGGTGGGAGCGTAGCAGATTTCGCGATTCTTGTTGTAGATATCATGGAGGGGTTCCAGCCCCAGACATATGAGGCGCTTGAATTGTTGAAGGAGAGAAGGGTACCCTTCCTCGTAGCAGCTAATAAGATTGATCGTATACCGGGCTGGAAAAGCCATCCTGATACTCCATTCATAATATCGTATAGGAAGCAGGATCCCCAGGCCCAGGCCCTACTAGAACAGAAAGTGTATGAGCTTGTAGGCAAGCTATATGAGCAGGGTATTCCTGCTGAGCTATTCACTAGGATTAAAGACTTCACTAAAGCGGCGGCAATAGTACCTGTCTCTGCTAAAACAGGCGAGGGTATAGCTGATCTATTAACTGTGCTGGCCGGATTAACTCAGCAGTATCTGCGAAACCGTCTAAGATACGCTGAAGGCCCTGCCAAGGGCGTGATATTGGAACTCAAAGAGTATCCTGGCCTTGGTACAGTTGCGGATGCGGTTATTTATGATGGTGTAATTCGCACAGGCGATACTATTGTCGTAGGGGGTAAAAACGGGCCTATAGTAACGACTGTGAAAGCGTTATTGATGCCTAAACCGTTGCAGGATATACGGTCTAAAGATGTTAAGTTCGAGAATGTGGATGCAGTTTATGCCGCGGCTGGTGTAAGGATTGCCGCGTCTGGGCTAGATGAGGCTCTTGCCGGTTCTCCCCTCTTTGTAGCACGCTCTGAGGAGGAGCTTGAAGAACTTAAGGAACGTGTTAGAAAGGAGCTTGAAGAGCTTAGGATTAGGACAGATATAACAGGAGTTGTTGTAAAGGCGGATACGCTAGGTACGCTCGAGGCGTTGGTTGAGGCGTTGAAGAGGAGGAATATTCCTGTTAGGATAGCTGATATAGGGCCTGTATCAAGAACGGATGTTATAGACGCGAGTATTACAAAGAAGCATGACAAGTATCTAGGAGTTATACTAGCGTTTAATGTTAAGATTTTACCGGAGGCCGAAGAGGAGGCTAAGAGAGCGGGAGTCAAGATATTCGCTAATAACGTTATCTATAGGCTATTAGAAGAGTATGAAGAATGGATAAAAGCGGAGAAACAAAGAGAGAGGATTGAGGCGCTAAACCAGCTGGTGAGGCCAGGGAAGTTTAGGATCATCCCGGGATACGTATTTAGGAGAAGCAACCCTGCTATAGTTGGTGTAGAGGTTCTCGGTGGCGTGATAAGGCCTGGTTATCCTGTTATGGATTCTCAGGGAAGACCACTGGGAAGAATACAGGCTATAAAAGATAGGGACAGGAGCTTGCCGGAGGCAAGGCTTGGAAGTGCTGTTGCAGTATCTATTCAGGGAAGAATACTTGTTGGGCGTCACGTAGATGAGGGCGATATACTTTATACTAATGTGCCGGGCGAACACGCGTTCAGGATCTTGAGCGAGTTTAAGGATCTCGTCAGCAAGGATGAGTTAGAGGTATTGAAGGAGATAGCACAAATAAAGAAGAATCAAGGAGACGTGGCTTATAAGAGGGTTCTATTAAAGTTAAAGATGCAAAAATAACCTTGTTTCTCTATCTAATATTCGGGTACTATTTCCGTCTCTGTGAATATTACCTTGAATTCTCTCTCGAAACTCTCCGGGCTATCGCTGGCGTGTACTACGTTGTCTTGGATTGATAATGCGAAGTCTCCTCTAATAGTGCCTGGAGCTGCTTTTCTTCCGTCTGTTGCTCCGATCATTAGTCGTACTACGTTGATAGCGCTGTCTCCTTCTAGTACCATAGCTACTATTGGACCGCTTGTTATGAATTCTACGAGGTCATTGAAGAAGGGCTTGTCTTTGTGCACACTATAGAATTCTTGTGCTTTTTCTTTGCTTAGCCATATCATTTTGAGAGCGCGTATTTTTAGTCCTTTCTTTTCAAACCTCGAGATTACTTCTCCTATGAGCCCTCTCTTGACACCGTCTGGTTTTACTAAGACTAGGGTTTTTTCTACTGTCATTTATATCACCTCGGGACTATGTGGGGAGACTATTCGAATTAATATTAGTTGTCTCAGTGTAGCGGGCTGTATAGTAGATAACGTGTTTTATATCACGGAGCCCGAAATAATGGATTCGGGGGACGAGATTATAATGAGCAGTAATGATATAGCTGTAAAACCTTACAAGACATTAGAATTCCCTCTATCTGATCCCTCTATTCTATACATGGTCAAGGTAAAGGACAAACGCATCCTCGTCGATGCCGGTGCAAAGTCAAGACCTCCTATAGAAGAGGAACCCGATTATACTTTAATTACGCATTGGCATTGGGATCATATTATGGGGATCGTGTCCTTAACACGTTCCCCTATATGTATGAGTAGTGAGACGTTCAGTATTCTATCCGAAGGCCGGTACACTGAAAGATTTAGAAATGTTTTAAGAGCAGGTGGCATACGTCTCGACGAGCCGTCGGTAAAAATGGTAGAGGCTATGTTCTCGGAGAGATATGATAAGGTCGCTGAGGCTCTTGAGCGAGCACGGGTTTATTTAGATAATGAATGTCCTCTTGTTAGGGAAGGCATAGTGGATATTGTACCCTGCCGTGGTCATAGTATTGACCATGTTTGCTATGTTCTCGGAGACAGTATATTTACAGGCGACACTGTACTAGAGCCTGGTAGACCGACGATAATTGATTTTGAGGCACATAGGGACTCTATTCTTAAAATATTGTCGGTTGGGTGGAGGACATTGTATCCTGGTCATGGTAGACCGCTAGACAGGGACACAGTGTATAGAGTTGCCCGGGAGCTAGTAGTCTCTAGGTGTCGTAGAGTATATGACATAATAAAGGTAGTAGCGGAGCGTGGCGAGATAAGTCTTGATGATCTAATGAGAGAGATTTATGGATTCGCCCCGAGCATCCAGATGTTTGTGCCTTTGAGAACGCTTGTTGGTTATCTTGTAGAGTTGGAGAAAACTAAGATGATAATTGTTGATAGAGACGCTAGTCCTTGGATAATTAGGAGGGGTTAGGAGCTAGCGTCTTCTCCTACTTAGTTTTCTTGCTTCTCTTTCTGTCTCTCTAAGTATTAGTATGTCTCCTTTACGGACGGCTCCGAGCACGTTTCTCGTTATTATTCTTCCTTTGTCTCTCCCTTCTAGTATCCTGACTCTTACCTGTGTTACCTCTCCTGCTACTCCGGTTCTACCGA